>JASLEL010000225.1 GCA_030151145.1 Aquirhabdus sp.
ATGTGACGCACCTGCAGAGTGATACCAGTCTTGGTCAGCATAGTCGGGTGATGCAGTCGGACCAGTTGGTGGTGCTGTCTGAGGGGCATTTGCGCCATTTTCATGGTAAGGCTTATGTGTCGGCATTGCTGCCTGCGCATGTATCAATCAATGATCTTCCCTAAAGGACTTGCTGGGATCGGTTGCGGCCGACTCGAATAATGAGAGCATGAATCATGATGACTGCGCGTGTATGGATGATGGTATTGGGCTTATTGGTGGTCCTGTCGGGTTGTGGCGGCGGGGGTGGAGGATCTACTCCGGCATCGGGGAGCACGTCGGGCGGTTCGACATCGGGCTCGGTTGGTAACCCAAATTCAGGGTCAGGCGGGACATCGGTAAGTAATGTGATTCCGGTGACGGTAGATCAGGGGCCAGCCACTGCACCAAGCAATTTGCGCTTTGTAAATCATATGTATGTGAGCGTCACGGTCTGTGTACCGGGGACGGCCAATTGTACGACCATTGATCATATCTTGCTGGATACCGGATCTGTGGGTCTGCGATTGTCAGCGTCGGCGCTGCCAGCCGGATTTAATTTGCCTCAGCGTAGTAACAGTGCGAATCAGGCCTATGCGGAATGTCTGATCTTTGTTGGTGGATATAGCTGGGGTCCGGTCAAGACAGCAGATATCCATCTGGGCGGTGAAACGGCTGCAGGTGCGCCAGTGCAGATATTGGGTGATCCCAGTTATCAGACAGTGCCAAGTAGTTGCGCCAATACGGGAGGGCCGTCGGACAGTCTGAGTACCTCTGGTATCAATGGCTTGCTTGGTGTGGGAGCGGCGCCGCAGGATTGTGGATCTGATTGCCAAGCGACAGTTGGGAATAACGTGTACTTTGCCTGCGTGACGCCACAAAGCTGTGCGCAAACAGCGATGGCACCGAGTGATCAGATCACCAATCCCATTGTGCTGTTCCCACAAGATAATAATGGTTCGATCATCAGTCTGCCGGCGATTCCTGATCAGGGTCAGATGACGGCGAGTGGCATACTGACCTTCGGTATCGGAACGCAGGCTAATAATGCACTGGGTTCCGCGACGGTGATCCCGCTGAATCGTTTTCTCGAACTCGGAACCACGTATAACGGTGTTAGCTATCCGAGTAGTTATATTGATAGCGGTACCAATTTCTATGCTATTCCCAATAGCAATAATTCCATTTTGTCGTGTCCAGCGGGGTCTGTATATGCAGGCTTTCTGTGTCCGGCATCGCAGTTGAATCTGACGGCAAATATGGTTGGAACCGATAATGCCCCCCACACGGTACCGTTTATCGTTGGGAATGCGCAGAATCTGCTTTCAGCGAATCCGGAATTTAATGCCTTTGATAATCTGGCCTTCCCGAGTTCGGCAAGCATCAGTCTGCAGTCGACCAGCTTTGCCTGGAGCACGCCGTTCTTCTATGGCAAGAATGTCTATACGGCGATTGCAGGCACGACGACGCCAGGTAAGGTCCAGCCGCCTTATGTGGCATTCTGATGGGCGGTGCTCAAGCTTAAAGTCGTGGTGGTCCGGTGGACACTGCTGCCATGTGGCGAAGGATGATAAAATAGTGCCTTGAACAATGGCACCATGAACAAAAGGAGAGCGATCATGCGTTCGTTAAATAACACGCGAGGAACAACGGTGCGCGGGATGCTGGCCTTGATGCTGCTGGTCAGTGGTGGTTTGGTGGGCTGTCATAAAGACCTTCCCCCGCCGCACCCCACTGAGGATCATGGGCGTCCAGAAACCAAATCAATCGAGGGAATCAATGCTGTCGGCTATAACGGTACAGCCGTGCGGCAAAAACTGGATAAAGCCCTGAATGCCAATGACGCGGCGAATAAGCAGATGGACGAGGCCGCATCGCAATAAGATGTATGAAGCCTGTACCGTTGACCATCGATCAAAAAGCCCACAATCGTGGGCTTTTTGATGGGCTGCCGTTGGGTGTCAGGCAGGTGTGGTGGTGGCACCCAGAATCTGCTCGCGTGCGCGTTCGATGATCTGCGCCTGATCAGGTCTGAGGCCGGCAAGCTTCATGGTTTCGCCCAATTCTGTTGCCGTGTTTTCAACGGCAGTCAGGCGAAACTGGATAATCAGGCGGGAGAGGCTCTGATTGGCGGCGTGGATCAGCACATCGTTGCTGGTGGCTTGTGCCATCAGCAGGGTGGCGTGGCTTGCGGCATCGCGCTCGCCAAATCCTTCACTGACCACGACCCGGGTGTGCAGGGCAAAGCGTTTCTCGCTGCGATGGCGACGATAAACGGCATCGCTCAAGGCGTTGATCAACTGGGCCAGAATGATCAGATGGCTGAGTACCGGTGTGCTGTTGTCTTGAACGCCGACCAGCGCGCCTTGTGCGCCAAAGGATTCAACGATACTGATCTTGATCGGTTTTTCCTGACTGGGCATCTGACTGCCGAGATGACGAATGGCATGTTCCAGAATGGTCTGGCACAGGCTGAAGTATTTTTGAGAGGTATTGGGCGACAGCGTGTCGAGCAGATTGCGCGGATCATCAAAGGCAATTCGCATGACGGTCGCATAGCTTGCGGCAGGCAGGGCATTGCTGCTGGGCTCCATCTGCATCACCGGCTGAGGTAGCGTCTCATGGGCGGTGTTCTCAGCGGCTGCGAGCGCATCGAGGTCGGCTTCCTCACTGTAGACTAATCCTGCGCGCGGACGAGCTGCCACGCGATAGAACAACCACAGCAGGATATGGATGAGGAAAGACAATAACAGCGGCAACCATTGCAGGCGGACAACCTCGCCGGGACTGGCTTCTGCCAGATTCAGCTCGACCTGACCCGCCTGCGTCTGGTCTTGGACGATGATTTGCTGAAACAATTGGCCGTCGCGGCTCGGTGCATTACCACCGGTCGCCAGCACATGCCCGTCGGCAGCCAGAATGCGTAGAGACACAATATCAGCGCGCTGGCTGTAGCGGTTGGCCAAGAGTGCAAGCGCGACGGTATCTTGCCGCGCGACGCTGGTAGCGGCATCTTCGGCCAGTTGGCGGATCAGCAGTTGGCCTTGGGCATCGCGGGTGGTCGCGAGTTGATGTATCGCGCCTTCGACGATCAGGGCCGTATGCAGCGCATAGCTGATGGCGAGTAGGGTGGCGTATAACCCTTGGCGAGGTGCGTTCACACGAGCTCCGAAGCGTCAAAAAATAAATGTATTATGATGGGTGTCCTATCGCCGCTCAAGTGTGGCAGCATATAATGCGCCACAAACCCGCAGTCAAATTGTATTTGCTGCTTTTTAATACACAGTCCGCCACACCTCACTATGTCTGTCTCTATGTCGCACGAAATCATCCTGATGTCGTTTTTGGGGCCTGATCAGCCGCAGCAGTTTTCTCGGATTACCGCCGTTCTGGCGCATTATCCGCTTGATATCCTCGATATGGGACAGGCGGTCATTCATGACCAGTTGTCGTTGGCGCTTGTGGTCAGCAGTACCGATGCGACCCAGATGGCGCTTGCGATGAAGGAGATCCTGCTGGTTGCACATGAGCTGGGCCTGAGTGTGCGTTTCAAGCCGATGACCGTGGCAGAGTACGATATCTGGGTGCAGTCCGGAGGGCAGACACGCTATATCGTGACTGTGCTGGCACGCCGGTTGACGGCCGAACACCTCTCGGCGGTGTCCAGTGTGATTGCACGTCATGGTTTTAATATTGATCACTTGCAACGCTTATCTGGCCGGGTCGGGTTGGCACAGGTGCAGGACCCGGATTATCAGGGGCGTGCCTGTGTCGAGATCGGCGTGCGTGGACATCTGGCGGATGCGCAAAGCCTGCGCGCCGACTGCCTCAAGCTGTCGGGCAATCTGTCGATCGACATCGCCGTGCAGGAAGATAATCCTTATCGTCGCAATCGCCGTCTGGTCTGTTTTGACATGGACTCGACACTGATTGAGCAAGAGGTGATCGATGAGCTGGCCGCGGCTGCAGGCGTGGGTGCGCAGGTGGCGGAGATCACCGAGCGCGCCATGCGCGGCGAGCTGGATTTTTCTGAAAGCTTCCGGGCGCGGGTTGCCCTGCTTGAGGGGCTGGATGCCAGCGTACTGGCGGGTATTGCCGGCCATCTCAGGATCACCGAAGGAGCGCCGCGGCTGATTTCGACGCTGAAGGCGCTGGGTTATCGCACTGCGATCCTGTCAGGTGGTTTTACGTATTTTGCCGAATACCTGCAACAGAAGCTCGGTATCGATGAAGTCTATGCCAATCAGCTCGATATCAAAGACGGTCGGGTCACAGGACAAGTCACGGGTCGCATCGTTGATGGTGCACGCAAGGCAGAACTGCTCCGTGAACTGGCGGCTCGCGATCATATCAACCTTGAGCAGGTCATCGCCGTAGGTGATGGGGCCAATGATCTGCCGATGCTCTCGATTGCTGGACTTGGGGTTGCGTTCCGCGCCAAACCGCTGGTCCGTCAGAATGCCGATCAAGCCATTTCTAGCGTCGGTCTGGACGGCATTCTCTATCTGCTGGGCGTACGGGATTACGATGTGTTTTAAAACGGATATTGTGTGATGGCATTTACATTACGGGTTGCATGGCGTGTTCTCACACGCAGGCGATGTGTAAAGAGGCCATGAATGTTGCATGCTTGTCACGCCACCGCAAGGTTCATCGACTAAGCTTCTGCTCGATCCTTGATCAGCTATGCGCTGAAATTGTTGGAAAAAGTCTTGTCAACACGGCGCGTTCATTTACAATGAAATCCGTTTGTGCCGGGAAAAATTATCTGTTCGGCCAAAAAGTTAACTGATTCTCAGTTTAGATCCAGTGCGCTGCTGTTGGTCCGGTGTTTCATTGCGTTTGTCCAGCAATGTTGGTTTGTAAACAGATTTCAGTATATTTTATAAATGTGAAAGTGATGCTCAGGAAAGGGTCGTCGTCATAAATACAGGGGCTTCTCTTATGCTTGCTCTCGTTCGAGTGCGTGGCAACATGCGGGGATTTACGCTGGTCGAATTGATGGTGGTGATTACAATCATCGCGATTCTGGCTGTCTTGGCAACACCATCCATCACGCAGGCGATGGCGAACCGGCGTATCCGTCTGGCTGCGTTCGAGTTGCAGTCGTCGATTGCGCAGGCACGATCCTACGCGGCAACGAACAATCGTCAGGTTGAGTGGTGGCCAGCGTATACCGGAGGCTGGAATGTCGCCATGGGCAGTCGTACCTCCTCCATCAGTCTGCCCAACAGTTCGGACGTCAGCAAGACAGCGCTCGCTGATGCCAAACTCAGCTGGTATGTCGTGATGGCGGGATACGCGACAGGCACCAGTGCGCTCGCCATTGCGGACAGTACGACCAACCTATATCCGGTGCAGGTGTCCCTCTCGGATAAGACCACCATCACCATGACGACAACACAGACAACGACACCAGCGCTCTCTGCCGGGATTCGTTTTTTTCCAACAGGCTATCTCGGTAATATTCCGACTTCAGGTACGACAGCCAGCACACTGGTCAATCAGCCGATCACCTTTAGAATTTGTGACAACGCAGTCAGTGGTGAGCAGGGCTATACCGTGGTGTTAAGCCCCTTTGGAACCAGCCGTTCTTTTTCTGGGGGGACGACAGCATGTCCATGAGATCATCAGCGATGTTTCGCGCCCAACGGGGTGTCGGTATGGTTGAAGTGCTGGTGGCCATGCTGCTACTGGCGGTCGGTGTGATTGGTTATTCCGCCTTGCAGGTGCGTGCGATAGAGGCGTCTTCGGAAGCCCAGAAGCGCTCTCAGGCCATGCTGATCCTGCGTGGGTTGGCTGATGGTATGCGGGTGAATCTCACCCAGCAAGCCAATTATCCTGCGATTGTTGTTGGTTACTATAATGCTATCACGGTGGGCTCTGCGCCACCCAATGCCCCGGCCCATCAGTGCCTTCAAGGTGATACCTGTGCGCCAGCAGATATGATGAATCTGGATGTCTACCAGGCCGCATTGTCGGCTTATAACCTCGGAATGAAGATCAATATGATGACCTGTCCGGGTGTGCCAAGCGGTGCAAGCTATCAGCAGCAGTGCCTGCTGGCTTCGTGGGGACGTACAACAGCGACTTATAATTCAGCGATTTCAAGCACAAGCCCGAGTGGTAACGATTGCTTGATCGGCACAGGAACATATAACCCTGCGGCGACTTGCCTCGTGATGGA
This sequence comes from Aquirhabdus sp., assembly GCA_030151145.1. Lineage (GTDB taxonomy): Bacteria > Pseudomonadota > Gammaproteobacteria > Pseudomonadales > Moraxellaceae > Aquirhabdus. Next base: position 6,206 of record JASLEL010000225.1, read on the forward strand.
GGCACACATGATATGAATACACATTTAAACATGATGCCTATGCAGTCAACATCAACCGCCCCCGTGTCTCAGGCTGGCTATACGTTGGTTGAGCTGATGATTGCGCTTACGCTGGGTTTGCTGATCACTGCAGCAGCGACACAACTGTTTATGGGCGGTGTGCTGAATTTTCGTATGCAGCAGGCGGGTGCGGATGTGGAGGATAACGGGACCTTCGGGATCGATTTCCTGACTCAGCGCATCAGGCTGGTGAATTTTGGTAATGATAGTAACCGTCTTATTACAGACAGCACGCCATGGGGTGGCATTGTGTTGTCTGCTGATACGGCGTCAGGTACGACGACATCGCAGTACGCGCCGTCCTCCAATTTGCCTCTCGTGCAGGTGAGCGGTAGTTACGTGCCGCCGGCGCTATTGAGTAGTAGCCCGGGCTCAATGGATCCGGTCAGTACCGCGACCAATTACTGGCAGGGCTTGTCCAACGTCACTGTATCAGGTACGAGCACCGGCAGTGATCAGTTGACCATTGCGTTCAGCATACCGCCTACAATGCAGAACATGGCGGATTGTGAAGGTAATACTTGGACACCACCGACCCTCATTATTGAACGATTCTATTTGCGGCCTGACACGGTAGCTGGTGGCAGTAGCGGCACCAATGTGCAAAATCTGGTACTCGCATGTAATGCCAGTACGCTGTCTTCGTCGCCAGCGTCGCCGGCCTCACAGCCACTGAATAATGCAGGTGGCGCGGGTCAGGTGATCATGAACCGGGTGGACCAGTTCCATGTCATGTTGGGCACCATCTCGCAAGATGGTAACAATACGATGGTCTATTACACGATCGATCAGTACAAGTCGCTTGCAAAGACCATGTATGCCGCGATCCATAGTGGAACCTCGAATGTGCTGCCGCCACGTATCGTGGCCATCAAACTGCAGTTGCTGGTGCGCTCACTGGACAATACCAGTAATGTGCAGGTGGATCCGACCAAGTCTTATAAGCTGTATGACCAGACCGTGACGCCCGTGGCTGAAACCAATCAAAACACCAATCGTTATGTACGCCAGGTGTATCAGACAACCGTCGCGTTACGTAATGCTATGGGGCCTGCATCATGAAAACACTGAATCTCATGTTGTCTCGTTCTACCGTTTCGGCCATGCACTCAGGTCGTCTGAGATCGCTGCGTCACGCGGAGAAAGGGTCTTCGCTGATCGCCGTATTGCTCATTATTCTGGTCATTACCGTGCTCGGTGTGATGGCGAGTCGGCAAGGATTGACCGCCTTAAGCCTTTCGACTAATTCACAGATACGCCAACTGGCGATGCAAAATTCAGATAAGGTGATGAATCAGTTCATGAATCTGAATCAGTCGCCGGCTGCCATGGGCCTCATGCTTGGCATGACAGGTGTCATGGGTGCTGCCGTCAACAACGCCACGATCAATCCTTTGCAGGAATACATTTTCTGCTTGCGGCCGATGCAGACCCAATTATTTGGACTGGCTTTGAACTCGGTGGTGATTGCAGGCAGTAGTTCAGCGTCGCCGCAAGTGATTTCCGGCAACAGTAATGGTTTTTGTGATTTGACGCAGGATTTTGCGAGTGGACGCTCGTCGGTGGTCACGCAGGTTGCAGTGACCATTCCTGTGGATGCTTCTTCAACGCTATGCTCGGGATGCCCGCAAGGTACAGATTTAGGCGGGAATAGTGCGTTGCCGTCCAGCCTTATTTCTGCTCAGCGTATTCGTGTGACGGCAACCTCCATGGTGCCGTCCTTGTCGATGACAGCCGTCAGCACAGTGCAGACTGCCTGTCTGGGTCAGGGTTCAACACCCGGCAAGATCAGCGACGACACGGATCCAAGTTTGCAAGGTCAGCAAACAGTGACTGATTGTCTCGCGCTATATGGGATGCCGGCAGAAACGCAGGTGCAGGAATTCAACCAGACAAACGTTTTGACACCGGTATCATCGCCTGTGCCAACACCTTAAGGATAGAAAGGGAGTGTTCATCATGTTGAGCATCAAGCAAATTCAGAGTCTCTGGCAAAAAATCTGCCTGATTCTGGCATTCCTGATCGCAGGTACCACCTTGGCTAGCGATCTTGCGATCTATCAGCCCGCGCAGAATGGTCAGGTCACTATGCTGATGATGCTCGATACTTCGGGTAGTATGGGTGATGGCACAAATTATACTAATAATCCTTGGAATAGCGTTAGTTCGATCATAAATGACTATGGGTTTGGTTCGACTACCGCAGCATGTACAACGAAAAATACATACTCCTCGTCTACGGGTAAATGGACTTATAGCAACTCTTATTCCAACACCCATGATTCCAACAGTGGTTATTCATTCCAGCTCGTTTTACCTTCGGCAACGGTAAACGGTCAAATCATGCCATCCGTTACTTTGGATTATTGTCCTGCGCCCACTGTTGCGGTAGGCCAGAGTTGTTATTCAACAGCCAACTATGTGGCAACGATCGCGCCAAGCGCGTCGTCCCTCATGGATGCAAATGCCGTTAATGGTCTAACCTCGACAGCAACACATTCCTCGAGTACGGGTATGAGTGGAACGGCAGCTACCGGGGGGGGGATTGGTACCTATTGTTTTACCCGTATCGCGCGATTGAAAATGGGGATGATGGGCGTATTGATCAATAATACGAACGCAGTACAAAACACGATTATGGGCGTCGGACATTTTTCTGCACCCAACGGAACATCAACGAATAGCACTGCTGCGAAAGGGAATGACGGGGAAATACTGGTGCCATCAGTGCTCTTGGGACCTGTC
>JASLEL010000255.1 GCA_030151145.1 Aquirhabdus sp.
TATGCGGAGTTGGCCGAAGCGCTGAACTTAAGCGAAGCCAGCGTTAAACGGTTATTTTCGGACAAGAGCTTTACCCTGCAGCGGCTGGACGACATCTGCCAGTGGCTGGAGCTGGATTTTTTTGAGCTGGCGCTGATCGCACGCGGTGAGACCATGGCGACCAATGAGATGACCATCGAGCAGGAGCAGATTCTGGCAGATGATTTGCAACTGCTCGGGATCTTTTACCTCGTGCGCAACAATTGGCAACTGGCCGATATCGTCGCCCGTTATGACCTGACCGAGCCTGCCTGTCTGCGTCTCCTGATCCGTCTTGATCGCGCCGGACTGATCGAGGTATTGCCGGATAACCGTGTGCGCCTGCGTGTCTCGCGCCACGTCAAGCATCGTGCCTATGGTCCGATCCGCATGCAGCACGGCGAGCGCCTGACCAATGATTTTCTGAGTGTGCGATTCGATGAGCATGAGGGGTATTTTGAGTTTGTCGGCGGCGATCTGTCGGCGGCATCGGCGCTGATCCTGCAGAGGAAGCTCGATCAATTGGCGGTGGAGTTCTATGAGCTGTCGGCGCTCGACATCCATCTGCCAACCCGAGAGCGTGCGCTCTATGGTGTCGTGATGGGCATACGACCTTGGCGCAGTGTCGAGGAGATGTGCGGGCTACGCCGCCGCCAGAACTGAGATGCCTCTGTTTGGTGAGAGGCACTTAGCACCTATACTCCTCGTCGAGTAGAGATCAATTTGCAAAACTGACGCAATGACGTTCCGTGGATTTGGAACGTCATTACACGCTGATATTTTTTCGACCGACAAAACCCCATCTATCCAGCAGAACAAGTCCTCGCGGGCTGAACGGAGGCCCTCCGTCGTCCTTGTGTTTTAGCCTGCAAATCTGTACACTATACAGTCCGTTTTATCTATCACCTGATTGTTGAGAGCAAGCGAATGGCACGCGTAACCGTAGAAGATTGCCTGGGCGCAGTGGATAACCGTTTTGAGCTGGTGCTGGTCGCCGCCAAACGCGCACGTCAGTTGGCGCGTGGTACGGCCGAGCCATCCCTGCCATGGGAAAACGACAAGCCCACCGTCATGGCCCTGCGCGAAATCGCCGCCGGTCATGTCACCAAAGAAATCCTGAAAGTCAAAGACGAGCCAGCACCCGTATCGAACCTCGATGCCGTGATGTCCTCGATCAACCTGAGCGACTTTTCGTTCTAATCCGAACGACAAAACGCCATATGCAAAAAAACCTGCAAAGCTTTGCAGGTTTTTTTATGTCTGAAACAAAGCGCTTATCCCGCGAAAGCATGTTATCTTGCCAAACATTATCTGTTCGATTCATAACCGTATTACGACCCTGATTATGCCTGTATCTTCTTCTTGTTCGCGCCACGCCCGCCTTTGGACGACATTGACGCTGATGAGCCTGCCGCTCATCGGCCTGAGCACGCTCACCGCCTGTAGTAAAAAAACCAGCGACCACCCCGACCAGACGCCCAATCAAACCACGGTCACCATCGGCTATGTCGGCGCACTCACGGGTGCACTGGCCCACTATGGCAAAGACGAAGAAAACGGCGTGCGCCTCGCCATCAACGACATCAATGCCGAGCATCCGACCATCGCAGGCAAGCCGGTGACATTCAAGCTGCAGAGCGAAGACGACGGCGCCGATCCACGTAATGCCACCAGCGCGGCCCAGCGTCTGGTCGATGCAGGCGTTGCTGCCGTGATCGGCCATACCACCTCAAGCTCGACCCTCCCTGCCTCCGGTCTCTACAATGCCGCCGGGATTCCGCTGTTTTCCCCTGCCGTGACCAATCCGGGACTGACCCAGCAGGGCTTTCAGCTCGTCTTCCGTCCGATTGCCAGTGACGTGCAGCAGGGCAAGACGCTGGCTGAGATCGCAGTGACACGTCTGCATGCCCAACGCATTGCCATCTTTGATGATCGCAGCACCTATGGCGTCGGTATGGCCGATGAGTTTGAAAAATCCGTCAAGGCCCTGCATGGTCAGATCGTCGCGCGTGAATCCGGCAGCGATAAGGAAACCGACTTTAATGCCCCGCTGACCCGCATCAAGAGCCAGACCCCGGATTTGATTTTCTTTGCCGGTAATGACGGTCAGGCCGCCGCCATCGTGCAGCAGATCCGCAATCTCGGCATGTCCGCGCAATTCCTCGCGGGTGACGGCGTACATACGCCGGAGTTCATCAAGCTCGCCGGCAAATACGCCGAAGGCAGCATCTCGACCCTCGTCGGCCTGCCACTCGACAAGATGCCTGGCGGTCCCGACTTCCAGAAACACTTCCAGCAGCAGTTCGGCTCCATCCAGCTCTTCTCACCCTACTACTATGACGCCACGCGCATCGTGGCCCGCGCGATGCAGGCCGCCGACTCCACCGACCCCAAGGTCTATGGGCCCAAGATCAAGTCCATCGACTATCAAGGCGTGACCAACCGCATTCAGTTCGATGCGCATGGGGACCTTGTACACGGCCAAATCACCGCCTATCAGGCACAAGGGCAAAAATGGGTGGAGCTGCCTTAATACAAGGTCAATCCACCTCGCGAATAAAGCACGCCTCTGCTCAAAATCTGCGCTATCATGATCTCAGCCGCATCAAGCGAGATGCGGCCAAAACCCGCGTGCAAAATAACAGGGAGATCTGCGATGTCCCGATTAGCGATTGTATTGTTGCTGCTGGTGACCACGGCAAGTCAGGTCTATGCCGGCACATATACCGACCGATTATCCGAATGCGTCATCGCCAAGGCCACGCCGGAAGATATGAGAACGATGAACCGCTGGGTCTTCATCGCCATGTCCAAGAGCCACGATGTGCAGGGACTGATCACCATCCCAGACGCAGAGGCAAATGCCGTCAGTCAGCAGGTCAATGATCTCTTCACCGATCTGCTCATCCATCGCTGCACTGCAGAGGCACGTTTGGCCTTACTCCATGAAGGGCACGGCGGGATCGGTGATGGTTTCGCAAAACTGGGCAATGTGGCAATCACCAATCTGATCAATGACCCTCACTTCTACGATTACGCTCACGCACCGCTGTCACCGGACAATCTGCAGCAACTGCAGGATACCTTTAAAGACATCACCCCTGCCGGTCCATAACAAACAGTAAGCCCATCATCTGTATTACAAACAGCGCGACCTGCTCATGATAAGCAGGTCGTGATCACATCTCTCAGATATACCAATACCACCACGCCAACAGCCGAATCAGCCTAATACCCGCGCAAGCAGATCCAGCATCGCCACATTCGACGCGCTATCTGCGGCGGCGTTATAGCCGAGATCGACGCCATTGGCCACCGCACGTGCATCGGCGGCAGGATTGGTGAAGCCATGCTTGGCATCGGGATGAATCGTCACCGAGTACGTCACCCCGGCAGCATCCATTTCGGCTTTAAACCCATCTACTGCGACCATCGGCACCATCGTATCCGCTGCACCATGATGCACCTGTAGCTCAGCCTTGACCTGTCCTGCCTGCGCGGGGGCTTTGGGCGTGAGATTGCCATGGAAACTCACGGCGGCCTTCACATCGAGTCCCGCACGCGCCATATCGAGCGCGACTTTGCCACCAAAGCAAAATCCGATGACCGCAAGGCGCGTCGCATCTACTTCTGGCTGCGCCGCCAGCGTCTCAAGCCCAGCATTGGCACGCGCGATCAGGGCATTCTGATCATGCAGCAGCTCCATCATCCATGCACTTGCCAGCGGCACCTGATCAGTCACACGCGCGTCGCCATACAGGTCGATCGCGAAGGCTGCATAGCCTGCCTCGGCAAGCCGTAGCGCACGATCCTTGGGATGCTCGGTCACGCCCCACCACTCCGGGCACACCACCACGCCTGCGACGGGCAATGCCACATCGCGCGGATAAGCAAAATAACCGACAAGCGCCGCGCCATCCGGTGCGGTGTAATGAATCTGGCGAGTTTCAGTGGTATGCGGGGTAGTCATGAGATCGCTCCGTGGAGGGTGTGGAATATCTGGTTTTATCGGCACGGTGACCGATCAGAAAAGCCCGGCACCAGCCTATTACCCTGGCGAGTATAGCGGGCAATTCGTGATAACCGGGTTAACGCCACACGCGGATCATACAGACGCTTACAACTTTTTCCCTCGCATCCTTGAGCGACCAAGACTCAGACTTATACGTTGGTCACAACTCGTTACGGTCTCCCAGTTTTGCCAAAAACGGCTGTGCATGTGCAAGGAATGCATCCGGAACCTCGGCAAAGGACTCATGTCCACAAGGTAGGACGATCAACTCGGCATTCGGGATCAGCCGTTTGGCCCGCTTACCATCCGTCATCGCCGGAATCACAAAGTCATACTTGCCAAACAGCAAGAGCGTGGGGGCCTTGATGCGAGATGCAATGTCACGCAGATCATTCTCAGGGCCACCAAAGCTGCGCCAGACTGCCCGATTGAGCGCACGTCGCTCTGGCGTCGCATGCTCGGTCGCCTCACGCCGCAGCATGGCCTCAGTGGTGGGATTACGATGTCGCAGATACATCTTGGCAAACAGATGCGGTGACATCGCATAGCGACTACCCTGAAAGCGGCAGAATGAGCGCGTAAACCAGTTTTGCGCGGTAAAGCCACCGGGTGCGACCAAGACCAACCCCAAGACACGCTCAGGGTAATCCACCGCAAAGCGCGCTGCGACATTACCGCCCATGGAGTTGCCAATAAAGAAAGCTGGCGGCAATGCAAGCTGGTCCATAAACTCGACCAGCACCCGATAAAAAAACGGTACCGTGATCGAGTCATAGCCTGCCGGCAGCGGCGACTGTCCATAGCCCGGCCAGTCGAGCGTAATGACCTGATAATGCTCAGCAAGCGTCGGGGTGGCCGCAGCAAAATCGCGCCCATCACCCGGATTGGCAGACAGCAAGATCATCGGAGTACCCTGCCCCTGTGTGGTGTAGTAGACCTCGCCCATCGATAACTGAATCAAAGCCATGACCCTCTCCCGTTTATCCTGTCTATCTTACTTATCTCGCCGATGATGGATGTGATATTTTTATCACCCTGTAAGTGATTTATATATCACATCGTGCTACGATGCAAGCACATCCCATGAATATTCGATGACGACAGCGACGGAACTCCGTGATGGACATCCAAACCACCCTTGACCCTAAAGGATCTCCTGCTTCACTCAGCACGCCCACACGCCTGATTCTGGCTGCCAGCGAGGAGTTTAATCAGTATGGCTTCGCTGGCACCGATACCAATCGCATCGCCCGTCGGGCTGGCTTTGCGCCGCAGACCTTCTATCGGCATTTTGAGGATAAAATCGCCATCTTTGTCGCGGTCTATCGCGATTGGGAGGAGCAGGAACGGCGTGTCTTTGATGAACTGGCACAGCGGCAGGCTGACATCAATGAGTTCGTCACTGCGCTAATCCAGCAGCACCGCGCCTATCGGGTCTTTCGCCGTAGTCTGAGGCTCTTGTCCGTTGAGCATCCTGCGGTGCGTCAGGCGCGTGCAGACAGTCGTCTGCGTCAGCTACGCCAGATTATGCAATGGTCAGAGCAGACGAACGTCACCGATCAGCATGCCCTGCTGCTCCTGCAGATCGAGCGGCTGGCAGATGCCATCGTGGATGAGGAGTTGAATGACCTCGGTGTGGACAGTAATCTTGCGCATCAGACGATAGCCCGTCTCATCCAACAATTAACGACCGTCGAGCGCCCTCAGCCCATACCGGAATAACAATCACACAAAATCCATATTGGAGCCAATAAATCCATAATTTCTTTTAAATGTCATGACTTATCCCTTATAGTGGGGCATTGACTTCATGATAAGAAATTATGGATAAACCATGGAACAAAATACCACACAGGTCGTGCAAGGACTGCTGCAGCAACTCACCCAAAGCCTCATCCCAGCTTCACCCGCCCTGCCCGAGCAAGAGCTGCTGCATGCGGATCAACTGTTTGCCTGTAGGCTCGACTATAGCCTTGAGAGTCTAACGAGGCTTGAGCAACTGCTGACCTCACTCAAAGCGAAATATCCCACCAGCCAGCGTCTGCAAGTGCAGCCGGGCGGGCGTAATCTCTTGATCATGATCGGGCTATATCTCGGTGAGTATATGGCCCGCACGCTGGGCGTACGTGCCACATGGCTCAGCTATGACGAAGCGCGGGCGACAGTCTACAAACACAATAACCGGCCACCGGCCCGCCTTGATGCTTACTTCGTCTGTATCAAAGTAGGATTTAACTCTTGTCCGATCGGCTATGTCGTATTGCGACTGGACGATTTCAAGGTCCCGGTGGCGGATTTTGTCGCCCAGTCGATAAATCCGATTCATCATGATCTGGATGAAAACATGAACGCGCGTTGCATGGCCGCCCTCGCACGCCTGCGTGACAAAAACTTCGGCCCGGACGATTGCTATCAGGATGCACTGCGTCTGATCAACTTTGACGACTCGCTCAGGAGCGTCGCTGAGATCGATACCCTGATCGCCTGCATCCGCCAGACGGAAGGGCTGACCCGGGACGACTATGCCAGCTTTATCGACGATCCGCACAAGATCGAGTTTATCTACGCGCTGGGCTTTTATCTCGGCATGCTGATTGCCAAGCACGCCCGCTATAGCATCCGCTGGATCAACCGCACCCAACTCCTGAACAATGACGCCCGCCCAGACCTCCCCGGCCTAGACACACACCATTTAATCCATGCTCTGGTCTTTGTACTGGATAACAACCAGCGTTTTGGTCTGCCTTTAGATGTGCTGATCCATCTGCTGTTTGCCGAAGAGGCAGGCACTCAGGGTCAGACCTGTCTCAGCGTCGTCCAGCAAATGATTGACGGCCGCAAGGGCATACTGACCAACCTGACGCCGAAAGACGTCACCCTGACCCTGCTGCCTGAGGACACCATCAGCGAGGCCCAGCGCAATCTGCTGACGCATGGTGGATATATGGCGGCTTATGTGAGCTACATGGTCTGCGACCGGCTCAGAGATGCAGACAGTGATGTCAACTTTGCACCTGTGCGTATGCGGCCTGATGAGTATGAAGGCCAAACGCTTGAGACCCTGATGGGCTGGGACAGCAAGACAGCATGCCACCGCTTCGAGCAGGACGCGCCCAAGCCACAGATTTTGATCTACGATGCCTATCTCAATCTGCCTACTGCCCGTATGGAGAGCTTTGCCATCCTGCTGCGCGGCGCAGGACTGGACTTGAAGATTGTCGTGCCCTATCAACTCAAAACGGCGACGTCATCATTTAAGGTCCATTCGGCCCTATTTGAGACTCATCTCCCCGTGAGTGCACCCGTACAGGAAGCGCTGATGGCGGCGTTCTATACCGAAGCCTTTCGCTTTGTTTCGCCATTTACCCAGCAAAGTCTATGGCAGGACTACTATGAAGAAAACCTGATCCCAGTACCCGACCAAACCCCGCCTGATGCCGCATTCCTCAGTGCACAGCATGCGCGTCTAACTGAGGCTTTGCAGCATCGTGCAAACAAGCCTCGCACCCCGGCACCTACTGAAACAGACACGCCTAGCCCGACATCCGCCCCCTCAGCCGATC
>JASLEL010000256.1 GCA_030151145.1 Aquirhabdus sp.
AATAGGGATTTGAGGACTGCGCTAGCGAATGTCTGTTTTGCGATAAAGGTGGACCTAAGATTGGCGCGGCAAGGCGGTATGAGATCACCGATCCACTTAAAGCCAGCGCAGGCGTTTGCCTGCACGGATTTGCCTGAATGAGCTGTTCATATTGGATCTTTATTATCAGCCAAGGTTTTTCTGCATATTGGTGGGATGGTATGGACCTGCTTCTTTGGGCGTGTCTCGGGCGGTTTGAATACTATCCCTGTTTGCCTGCGATGAAGTCGATGTGGGCTGGGCTAAAATGATCACACTTGCGCAAGTGGCGCAGTACATCAGCGCCCATCAGGGGATCTGGATCTAGGAAAGCAAGCGGAATGAGCTTGTTGATCAGCTGAGCTGTAGGGTTTTGCCTTATCCACCAGTGAAATGCGCCGTTGCGGTCATGCTCAGAGCTTGCTTCATGGCCGAGTTGATATCCGGATATCTGTTCTAATGCCAATTCATCCGGATACATGTCCCAAAGCTGCCATTCGTCTGGAAAATGCATGAGGGTCAGGAATTCTGCTTTGGTCATCGTCATTCATCCGTGTGAGCAGGGATCTTAGCCGTAGCATACGTTTGGGAGATCACCTTGCCTGATGTCCGGCAGCGTGCGTAGTCCGGCGGTATATCATCGATATCAGCGCTTTCTATAGACATCATTGAATCGGACATTCATGCCGCCGCAATTGCTGTTGTCCTTGACGACGAGATTGCCGGAGACCAGTTGCATGCTGACCACGCAGCTATATGTGTCATTGCCTTCGCTCACGGTCAGGAGGTCACCGGAGGGTGTGGCTGTGCCTGATAAGCTTCCTTCATGCTCGCTCACCGAACCGTGCCATGTGGCGTGTCCTTTGATCTGGAGTTGTGTTTCTGTGCCGTGGCGGGTGATATGGATGACGTCGTCGCCAGCGATGGGTCGCCAGTTGCCCAGCCAGTCGGTGAGTTTAGGGGGTGTGACGGATTGTCGGGTCAGTGCCGAATCCGGGAGCCAGCCGACGAATTCATCTTTTTTGCCGAAGTACCACGCGCAGCTCCAGCCGGCTTCCTGTCTGGCGATCAGTACGGTGTCGCCTTTGACCAGATAGGCTTTTTCGATGCAGGTGGCAGCTTGTGGGCAGCCTGCGGCGTCGTCGTGGAAGTGGGTTTGGCTGCCGCTCGGGCTTGAGATGGTCGCCAGACTGATATGTCCGACAGCATCGGGAAATAAACCGTTACGGCAGGAATAGGGTTCAATGCCATACGTGGCCGTGGTAGTCAGCAGGGCAAACCAGAGCAAGAGGTTGTGGCGCATGTTTTGAGTTCCTCATATTGGGCGGCTAAGGAAGCCGTCCAAACTCAGCAATAGTCTGATCCATCCATTGTTTCAGATCAGGATTCTGCGCAAGAATGGGGTGCAATACATCTTCAGCAGCAACGCGCGCGATAGCCGTTAAAGCTTTACGATACTTTTGATACTCATCTTCATTATCAGCAAACTGTTTAATCAGTGGAATCAGATTAGTAAATTCTGATGCTGCTTTGACAGTGACATGTGCGACAAACTCAGCAGCTTCTTTCTTCATTTCGAATCTCCTTTGCTTCAGTCTGTCAGATATGTTGGAGTATCTATCATTTACAAATAAAAAAGCCCGCTTATGCAGGCTTTTTTACACACATCCGATCAGCGGAATTTCAGTGTCATCAGACCCAGTAACACCAGCATGATAGTGATGATCCAGAAACGCACGACGACGCGTGTCTCGGGCCAGCCCAGCTCTTCAAAGTGGTGATGCAACGGTGCCATACGGAAGATGCGTTTTTTGCGCAGCTTGTACGAGCCGACCTGCAGCACGACGGATACAGCCTCCGCCACAAACAGACCGCCCATGATGGCAAGGACCATCTCCTGACGGACCATAACCGCGATGGTGCCCAACATGGCTCCCAGGGTCAGCGCGCCGACATCACCCATAAAGACCTGCGCCGGATGGGCGTTGAACCACAGGAAGCCAAGCCCTGACCCGATCATGGCGGCACAGATCACCACCAGTTCGCTGTTGTAGCTGATATAGGGGATATGCAGGTAGCGGGCAAACTCGATGTTACCCGACAGATAGGCAAAGACGCCAAGACCGGATGCCACGAGTACGACCGGCATGATCGCCAGACCATCCAGTCCGTCGGTCAGGTTGACCGCGTTGCTGCTGCCGGTGATGACGAGGTAGGTAAAGAAGATAAAGCCCACACCCATCGGAATGGTCAGATTCTTGAAAAATGGCACCAGAAGATTGATCTGATCCGGGGATTTGGCGAGGAAATACAGTGCCGTACCCGCACCCAGTGCACCGACTGAGGTCCAGAAATATTTTTTCTTGGCGGAGAGGCCTTTGGGGTTTTTGTGCTTGATCTTGAGCCAGTCGTCCATGAAGCCGACGATGCCGAAGATCACCATCACCACCAGCACGATCCAGACGTAAGGGTCATCGAGCTTGCACCAGAGCAGGGTGCTGATACCGATGCTGGACAGGATCAAGATACCACCCATGGTGGGGGTGCCGGTCTTGACCAGATGGGTCTGCGGTCCGTCGTTACGTACGGCCTGACCGAATTTCAGCGCGTGCAGGCGGCGAATCATCCACGGCCCGAGGAGCAGGCTTAAGCCCAGCGAGGTCAGGATACTGAACACCACGCGCACGGTGAGATAGTCAAACACCATGAAGACGCGCAGGTATTGCCCCAGAAAATTAAACAGCCAAAGCAGCATTAACGTGTCTCCGAAACAGGGGGCTGGGTAACAGAATCAGACGAAGTGTGGTCAGAAGCCGTGCTTAAGGTGTCCGTCAGCGCAGAGATCAGGGTTTCCATCTGCATAAAGCGTGAGCCTTTAAACAGCACGTTGATGGTGTGGTTCGTGCCGGACGATGCCTTGCGTGCGGTAGCGACCCACTCGGCAAGCGCAGGCAAGAGGGCTTGTTTGTCAGCGAAGGCCTGTATGGCAACGGCACTGCCCGCAAATCCGCGTGCAATGTCAGGTGCATGGTGACCGACGGCAAATACGGCATCCAGCGGCAGGGCGGCCAGATGCACACCGAGCTGGTAGTGCTCGTCAACGGCGCGGTCACCGAGCTCACCGATGTCGCCCATCACCATGACGCGCTGTCCAGCCTGCTGGATCAGCACGTCTGCGGCGGCACGCATGGAGTGCGGATTGGCGTTATAGGTGTCATCGATCAGCGTGACGGTCGCATCGGACAGGGTATGCGTGATGAAATTCAGACGACCCTTGGTGGTCGGTGCACTGCCCAGACCTGTCGCAATGATGGCAAGCGATACGCCCAGCGCACGGGCAAAGGCGGCGGCGGCAAGGGCATTCTCGACGTTATGCGCGCCAGCCAGCGGTAGGGTAATCTCTGCGTTGTCGCTGGCTCCGGCGGCGCCCTGCAGATGCAGGGTGAAGCGGCTGGACGTCGGCAGGAGCTCAATGTCGGTGGCGTAGATGTCGCTATTGCTGCGATCCCCACCAAAGCGGATATGGGTATAGGCGCTGGCAGCGGCGTGGATCACGTCGTGGAAATCGCCCTGTGCAGGTACGATGGCGATACCATCAGCAGGCAGACCTTGAAAGATCTCGGATTTGGCTTTGGCAATCCCGGCACGTCCACCAAACTCGCCGACATGGGCGGTACCGATATTCAGCACACCGGCGACTTGCGGTCGGACCAGTGCGGTGGTGTAGCCGATCTCGCCGACATGGTTGGCGCCCAGCTCCATCACGGCATAGCGGTGCTCAGGGGTTAGCTCGAGCAGCATCATGGGGACGCCGAGGTCGTTATTCAGATTACCACGTGTGACCAGGACCTGATCGGGATTGCTCGCGGCACGCAGGATACTGCCGATCATTTCCTTGGTGGTGGTTTTGCCGCTGGAGCCGGTCAACGCCAGTGTGGTGAGGTCCGGGTAGCTCATCCGGCGGGCTGCGCCCAGATGACCGAGCGCAAGGCGCGTATCTGCGACCACGAGCTGTGGAACGCGGATGTCCGCAAGCTGGCGCGAGACGATCAGGGCGGAGGCACCCTGAGCGACGGCATCACGGGCAAAGTGGTGTGCATCAAAACGCTCACCGATCAGGGCCAGAAAGACATCGCCCGGCTGGATCAGTTTGGTATTGGTGATGATACGGGCAAAAGGCGCAGGTGTGCCGCCGAGGTCATGCCAGATGCCGCCTGTGGCTGCGGCCAGATCTTGCGCTTGCCAGACGGGCAATGGTGTGGCGGATGTCGGAGTCGATAAGTCCATCATGTACGGTGATTCATCAGTGTCAAAACAAAGAAGAACAACATGATCGCGCAAAAACGCGGGTGTTGTTCAAGCTCTCGCAGATCGTAAAGGCAACGTCCGTGCCGGTCTGCTGTGTATGCTGCGTGCAGTTGTCAATCATTCCGGTTGACGGGAAACCCTGTCTAAGATGGGGTCTCCTGGAGACTGCTCTAGGATCGCGTATTTCGACGATTGTCCTTGATTAGCGCTGATATTGCCAGCGTTACTGCGCCAGTTTTTACATCATTGCTGAACATTAGGACAGCCGCAGTCTTTTCATCTGTTACTCGTGTGCGGCAGGTATCGTTTCGGGCAATGTCAGGAGTGCTGCGCGGGCCTGACCGAGCTCCACGGCATCATTAAACCAGTGTCGTACCCCGGCGATTTCCTGATAGTCCTCATGACCTTTACCCGCGACGACCACGGCATCACCGGGATGGCTGTCCCTGACCGCCAGGCGGATCGCGAGCCTGCGATCGGGCTCGACGGTGATCCGGGCGCGCTCGTCTGGGGTTAAGTCTGCCAGCATGTCGGCAATGATGGCGTCGATGGTTTCGCTGCGTGGATTGTCCGCTGTCACGATCAGGTGGTCTGCCGCTGCAAGGACCGCGCGCGTCATGAGTGGACGCTTGCCGCGGTCACGATCGCCACCACAGCCAAAGACGCAGGTCAGCGTACCTGTCGTATGGGGTCTGACGCTGGCGAGTACTTGCGTCAGGGCATCCGGGGTGTGGGCATAGTCTACGATCAGGAGTGCTTCGTCGTCCGGGATCAACTGCATGCGTCCGGCGGCACCGATTAGATGCGGGATGGCCGAGCTGATTTGATCCAGATTCAGGCCCGCTGCCATGGCACCTGCGATGGCTGCGAGCAGATTGGCAACATTAAAGCGACCGAGCAGCGGGCTATGGACCGTTGCTGGACCTTGAGGGGTCTGGATCTCCAGCGTCGCGCCAGTCAGGGAAAATTCGGCACGGATGACCCTGAAATCCGCGACTGCACCTGCTGTTGCGGCATAGCGCCAGACGATGACATCGGCAGGTGTTTGGGCCAGCATGAGATCGCTTGCGAGGTCTTCGGCATTGACGATGGCATAGCGTAGCTCGGGGAAATAGCGGTGCTGAAACAGCCGGGACTTGGCTTCGGCGTAGGCTTCGAGTGTGCCGTGATAGTCGAGATGGTCGCGCGTGAGATTGGTAAAGATCGCGACTTCTATTGGCGTGGCAGCGAGGCGGCCCTGCTCAAGCCCATGCGAGCTGGCTTCCAGACAGGCAAAGGTGGCCCCTTGCGCCGCAAAGTCATGCAGCATGTGCTGTAAGGTCAAGGCGTCAACGGTGGTATGCGATGAGGGCGTCAGGTTGGGTAGGATACCATTACCCGTGGTACCCAGTACCGCCGAGGACTGTCCGCTATGGGCGAGCAATTCGGCGACTAGACGTGTGACGGTGGTCTTGCCGTTGGTGCCGGTCACGCCGATCACACGGGCAGGTGTGACCGGTCTTTGCGCCTGATAAAAGCGTCGGGCGATTTCGCCGATGGCCTGTCGCAGGTCGGAGATGTGGATCACGGCCGGGTCGGCGATACCGAGCAAGGTGGGGTCAATCTCACTCAGGATCACGGCAGCACCTTGCGCCTGCGCCTGCTGGATAAAGCCATGCAGGCGTACGTGGATCACGGCCGGATCAGTACTGGAGGCGGTGGCGAGGGCAAAAAACAGCGTGCCGGGCTGGACTTTGCGGCTATCGATGGCAAGCCCTTGAATCAATGTCTCTGATATCGCTGGAGGGGCGGGTCGTGAGGCCGGCAGGAGCGCGTGCAGCCGTATACCCGCTGCTGGTGTGTACGATACGGTGTGCTCAATGCTCATCAGCCTGCTCCTACTCTGGATGAGATCGAAAGCCTTCTACCAAAGCCTTTCGATATAACAATCAAATCGACCACGCCTGAGCAAGATCAGGCGTGGGCTGCTTTTTTGACGCCCGGTTTTTGGCCTGCAGCCTTGCTGGGTTCCAGCGGTTTGTCCATCGGCACATTCATGAGGCGCAAGGACTCCGACATGATCTTGGCAAAGATCGGTGCGGCGACCAAACCGCCATAGTATTGTCCCACTGGATTTTCGACGACAACAGCGATCACGAGACGCGGATGGCTGGCGGGTGCCAAACCGACAAACAAGCCGCGGTATTCCGTTTGCGAATAGCCGCGACCATCTGGACGCAGTTTATGCGCCGTTCCGGTTTTCCCTGCGACACGATAGCCCGGGATGGCGGCTTGAATCGCTGTACCACCGGGTGCGGTGACGCCTTCCATCATGGTGATGACGCTGTTTGCGATCTTGCCGTCATAAATACGTTTGCCCGGCGCGGTACCCACGACTTTTTCTAAGGTCGGCGGATGCTGGATGCCGCCTGCCGCGATGGTGCTGTAGCCTTGAATGAGCTGGATCAGACTGACGTTGATGCCATAGCCGTAGGCCATGGTGGCGACTTCAGCGGGATTCCACAGTTTCTGCGGCAGGATCAGACCGCGGCTCTCACCGGGGAAGCCCAGCGTTGTTTTTTGCCCAAAGCCGATACGCTTATAGAACAGCGGCAGCGTGTCAGAGGGCAGGGACAGTGCGATCTTGGCGGCACCGACGTTACTGGATTTGACGATGATGCCCTTTAAGTCCAGTACGCCGTTATTACCATGGTCATGGATGGTATGACCGCCGACGGTGAGCGAGCCGGGTGAGGTGTTGACCTGCGAGAAGGGCTGGTATTTGCCGGTTTCGATGGCCGCAGAAATGGTAAAGGGCTTCATGGTCGAACCGGGCTCGAAACTGTCGATCACGGCGCGGTTGCGCATGACTTCTTTGTTGTTCAGGCCGTCCGGATCGTTGGGGTTGTACGAGGGCCAGCTTGCCATGGCGAGGACTTCGCCGGTCTCGGGGTCCATGGCAATCGCAGTGGCCGAGCGGGCATTGTTGGCGATGCCGCCTGCCGCCAGCTCACGGTACATGATGTACTGGATGCGGGCATCGATACTTAAGGTGAGGTCTTCACCCGGGCGCTCGGCTTCGATCAGGTCGATGTCCTTGATACGATTGCCCTGTTTGTCATGCATGACGCGCATCTTGCCGTCATGTCCCGCCAGACGGTCGTCATAGCGGGCTTCCAGTCCTTCAATCCCGCGTCCGGCGCGATTGGTGATGCCGAGCAGCTGCGCATTGGGCTGGGCCTGCGGATAGTAGCGCTGTGAGTCAACCTGCTTGTACACCGACTGGAATTTCAGTGCCATGATGGCATCGGCGTCTTCAGGGCGTACCTGACGGCGCAGCAGCAGGTAGCGTGAGCGTGGATGATCATGGATCTGGGCGGCAAGCGTATTGGGGTCGATCCCGACGGCGAGCGCCAGTGCGCCCAAGTCAAAGTTGGTCTTGGGCAGTTTGATTTTTAAGGATCTGCTATTTGGCTCGCTGCGCAGTTTGGCTTCGGTGTCGGCCTTATCCGCCTGCGTCTGCAGGTATTCCTTGGGGTCCATCCACAGCGTGATGAGTGGGGTACTCACCGCCAGTGGCGTACCGAAACGGTCCAGCAGCATGCCGCGATGGGCTGGAATGGTATCGACGCTGAGGACCATGGCATCGGCTTTCTGCTGCAGGAATTTGCGCTGTACGATCTGCAGCAGGAAGGCGCGGCCGATGATGGCGGCAAAGATGATCAGTGTGATCAGCCACAACACGCGAAAGCGCCAGCCATCCCGTTCAACGATGGAGCGTACGGATACGCCGCTCTGCCGGTTGTTGCTGCGCGGCGTCGGTGGACGTCGAATCGAGGCGGCGGTCATGGCGTCACTCCAGAGGCGGCAGAGGGGGTAGCGGGGCTGGATGCAGAGCCCGGTGCAGCGCTGGTCGCAGGGTCTGTGACAGGACTCGTCACAGGAAAGTCCGGTGCCGGTGCTTCGACATCGACCGGGGCCGGTCCCGTGGGGCTGGTGTAAGCTGGCGCGGCCGCATTGCTCGACGTCAGGGTCAGGGTTTGCGCGGCGGGCGGCGAGAACATATGCAGGTAGATCACGGCGCGGCTACCGATCTGCGAGGTGGCACCAAAGGTTTGCTGCTCGATCAAGAGGCGTCCCCATTCGACATCTAACTGATCACGGGTCTGACGGGATTTCTGCAGGATTTTGAATTGCTGGCGGCTCAAATGCACTTCATACGCCACCGACAGCGCACTGCCGAGGATACCGGCAACCAGAAGCGAGACGATCAGTGCGTCCCACAGGGTGATCACGGGCTGATAACCGCCGACCGTCGCGGCTTTGGCTGTCTGGGGCGGGAGGCGGGTATAGCTCATGGCGACGAGGTCTCTGCGATACGTTCGGCGACACGCAGCCAGGCGCTGCGCGCACGCGGATTATGCTTGACTTCCTGATCGGAGGGCGCAATACGCGCGATTTTGTTCAGGGTCTGGGTTTTGGTCTGAGGAATCGGCAGCCATGGGTCGGGCGCATAGCGCGTGGATTCCTGCTGGATGAATTGCTTGACGCGGCGGTCTTCGAGCGAATGGAAGCTGATCACAGCCAGACGGCCATGAGGCGCCAGACAGGCGACCGCCTGCGGCAGAAAGAGATCCAGATCGGCAAGCTCACGGTTGATGGCGATACGGATGGCCTGAAAGGTCCGCGTGGCGGGATGCTTGTGTTTTTCCCATTTCGGATGGGCGGTACGGACGATCTCGGCGAGCTGCAGGGTGGTATCGATCAGACCGGCCTCTTTGATGGCACGGGCGATGCGGCGGCTGTAACGCTCTTCGCCGTACTGATAGATGACATCGGCAAGCGCGGTCTCGTCGATCTTCAGTAGCCAGTCGCGCGCAGACAGGCCGCGACTGTTGTCCATACGCATATCGAGTGGGCCATCCTGCATAAAGCTGAAGCCGCGTTCTGCGACATCGATCTGCGGTGAGGAGATACCCAGGTCAGCCATGATGCCATCGACTTGAGGAATACCGCGTGCGCTGAGTTCTTCTTTGATGTCGGCAAAGCTGGTATGGATCAGGGTTAGGCGCGGATCGCTGGCAGCCAAAGCCGCGCCTGCCGCCTGTGCATCCGGATCTTTGTCAAAGGCCAGCACACGGCTGTTGCTATCCAGGCGTGCCAGAAGCGCCCGGGTATGCCCGCCGCGACCAAAAGTGGCATCGACATAGATGCCCGTCGT
>JASLEL010000320.1 GCA_030151145.1 Aquirhabdus sp.
GTCGGTGTCATCGGCAAATGGGTCAATGATCCTTTGGTAGACTCAGCCTCTCATGTGATCTATGCCATCTGGAACCACATTCGTACGACGCCCTATGTCCAATCGCTGGTCGCCGAAGGTGTCGCAGGCTGGTATGCACGCAATAGCAACCGCAGCATTGTTGAAATCCTCGCCGACGTCAATGTCACCCCGGATTACATCGTGGCAGAACTGGAGCCTTCGCTGGCTAAATCCATCAAGCATCTGGCGGACAATGGTTATCTGACCAAACGTGTTACGCCACTGTTTGAAGCCTTTTATGCGCAAGCTCTGGTCACAGGCATTTTGGAACAGTAATCCTCAAATCGGCCATGATGCTCTAATCTAAATCATCATGATCCACTGATGCCGACCGCAATGACGGTCGGCATCTTTACTTGCCAGCCAGATGGAAACCTTTTAGCATCCATCACATCAGACGTCAGACCCCTTCAGGCGCAGTCGGCGTTTCTATTTTCAAGCGTATTCGCGTTTTCTTCAGGAGTCACATTCGGCATGTCTGTACTCATCGATCAAATCCGTGCCCTACTGGTACTCGAAAAGCTGAACTTCGACGAGCCAGAATTGCTGACCGCCAGTGACAATGAAGCGGTCGCGACCTTCCGTATGCCGGTCAAAGGACTGCATGGCGAATGGGTCTGTATTATCCGTGTCTTTGCCGACACACAGCGCGTGCTGGTATACAGCATCGTTCCCCGTTCGGTACCAGAGGCCAAGCGCATCCGCATGGCAGAGTTGCTGGTGCGGATCAACTATGGTCTGGTGCTGGGTAACTTTGAGATGGACTGGGACGATGGCGAACTGCGTTACAAGACCAGCATGGATATTGAAGGGATTGTGCCGACTGCAGATCTACTGCGTAATCTGGTATTCAGCAACTTTTTCAGTACTGACCGCTATATTGAAATCCTTAAACTCGCCATTGATGAGGATCAGCCTTTAAGCCTGCTGCTGGCTCAAGCCGAAAGTCAGGAAGCGACTCAGGAATTGCAGCCCTTCGAGATGCTTGATCACGGTGTACATTAAGAGACTTTATTGTTGTCTTGCATAAAAAAAGCCTTGCCAAAACAACCGGCAAGGCCACGCTTGGAAGAACGACATTCTCTCTAAACACAAGCATTCACAGTCCTCAATACTGTGTCATGCTTTCATCTCACGCCGCATCTTCATCATCATCGGCACTGGCGATCCCCAGCTCCTTCAGCTTGCGCGTTAAGGTATTACGCCCCCAGCCCAAGAGCTCAGACGCCAGTCGCTTTTTACCCTGACTATGCTCAAGTGCCGCTTCAATCATGGCACGTTCAAACATCGGCGTTGCCGTATTCAGGATTTGCTGCTCACCACTCTGTAGCAGTTTGCGTGCCCAAGTGCCCAACAACTCCTCCCAAGGACCTGACACCTGCGGTGCTGCGGCTACAGCCGTCATATCGCCGCTCCACTCTGCCGCCTTCGATGGACTGGCGGTGCTGCCGGAGATCATCTTCAGCTCAGGCGGTAAGTCAGACAGCATGATCTCCCGACTGCTGGCCATCACCGTCAGCCAACGACAGGTGTTCTCCAGTTGCCGAACATTGCCGGGCCAAGGCAATTGTTGTAAATAAGCGGCGGTTTCTTGACGCAAGATCTTGGGTTCAACTGACAGTTCATTGCCTGCACGCTGCAGGAAGTGACCCGCCAGCATCGGGATATCTTCACGACGGTCACTGAGTTTGGGAATATGAATGCGGATGACATTCAGGCGATGAAACAAGTCTTCACGAAACTTGCCCTCAGCCACCAGCCGCTCAAGATTCTGGTGCGTCGCGGCAATGATCCGTACATCGACCTTCACCGGCACATGCCCGCCGACACGATAAAATTCGCCTTCCGCCAGCACGCGCAGCAGACGGGTCTGGGTCTCAAACGGCATATCGCCGATCTCATCCAAAAACAGCGTACCGCCATTGGTCTGCTCAAAGCGCCCCTGCCGCTGAGTATTAGCGCCGGTAAATGCACCTTTTTCATGCCCGAACAGCTCGGTTTCGATCAGATCTTTCGGGATCGCCGCCATGTTGAGCGCGATAAAGGGCTTGCTGGCACGTGGTGAATGGCGGTGCAGCGCATGCGCCACCAGCTCTTTACCCGTACCGGATTCACCATTGATCAGGACCGTGATATGCGACTGGGCCAGCCGACCGATCGCCCGAAAGACCTCCTGCATAGCCGGAGATTCGCCAATGATATCGACCGAACGGATCGGCTTCGTCGGTGCCAGTTCATCGGTTTTTTTCTGGGTGATCTCATTGACATGCTGGATGGCTCGCTGCACCAGCGCCAACGCCTCATCAATATCAAACGGCTTGGGCAAATATTCAAACGCCCCGGTCTGATAGCTCGACACCGCCGACTCCAAATCCGAGTGTGCCGTCATGATGATCACCGGCAGATCCGGAAACTTGGCTTTGACACGAGACAAGAAGGTCAGACCATCCATCCCCGGCATCCGGATATCCGTCAGTATCACATCCGGCTGCTCACTGTCCAGACGCTCCAGGGGAGTATGACTTTCCTCAAAACTGACGACATTGAGACCTTCTTCTTTGAATGTCTTCTCCAGCACCCAGCGGATGGCGCGGTCGTCGTCGATGATCCAGATCGTCTCGTTCGACATAAATTACTCCCAGGGTAAAAATAAGCTAAACATGGTCCTGCCCGGTGCAGAGGCGCACTCGATCATGCCCGCATGTTGATGAATGATGTCTTGCGCAATACTGAGTCCTAATCCCGTGCCATTCGCCCGCCCGGTCACCATCGGATAAAACACCGATTCGATCAGCTCCTCAGGAATACCGGGACCGTTGTCTTCGATGTCCACTTGAATCACGCTGCGATGCAGTACGCCATTAATCGTAAACATGCGCAGAATTCGACTTCTGAAAATCAGCGTCGGCATCCGGCCCTGCATCCGTTCGCGATTCTCAGTCATGGCCTGTACGGCGTTATTGGCGATATTCAGCATGACTTGGATCAATTGATTGCTATCGGCACGGATCTCCGGTAACGACAAGTCATAATCACGCACGATGGATAGCTCCTCATGCGGAAACTGGGCGATGTACTGATTGAGAATCAAGGTCCGCACACGCTCTAACGGCTCATGCACATTGACCAGAGCAAATGCCGGCGGCTTGCGTGATCCCAGCATGGTATCCGCCAGATGCCGCAGGCGATCTACTTCACTGATAATGACATCGGTATATTCGGTCCCTGTTTCGGACAGCGTACGGGCCAAGAGCTGGGTCGCACCACGTATGCCGCCGAGCGGATTCTTGATTTCATGTGCAACGCCGCGCACCAGTTGACGGGCAATGGCATGCTGCTGAGTCAGATGCTCTTCGCGGCTGATACGCAGCAGGCGATCCATGGGTTGGACTTCAAACAGAATCCGATGACGTGTCCGATCATTAGGCGCATCGCTGTCCATGAGCAAGGACACGGTGTAATCAACGACCTTATCGCGCAGGCCAACCTTAAGCACCGCCTCACGTCGGGTATAGGCTTGACCATTAGCCAGTAACCGTTTCATCGCTGTACTGGCATCAAACTGATCATCCTGATCCAAAAAAATGGATAACAGCGGTTGCTTTAAGGCGCGATACTGACTTAACTCCAGAAGTGCTTCGCAGGCAGGATTCAGATACTCAATGCTGAAGTCTGGGCGAACCAGAATGATGGCCGTCAGCATGTGATCTGTTATACGTTGATATTGCTCTAGATTCATCGCAACTCTTCTTCCATCGACATCATCTTGCGTCGGTCGCGTTGCATATATTTTGATCCCCCCAATGGCTCAAAGAAGGGATAACCAGCACACGGCTTACCCTGTTTTGGGGCAAATCTACACTCACCGTCTGCACATATTTAACCTGTATTCATCCTCTCTAAAGCAAACCGCACGCCAACTCCGCCAATTATGTAGATAATGTGACCAAATAAAATACTAATGCTATATTTTATAGACAGATAACTATCAGCAAAAGCATACACACAATCAACAACAAGCGAGATCAGCAGCAAAAAAGCCCTTGCTCAAGGGATGTATCCATTATACGCCGAAGTCTTTGATTGCACTATTTTGATGCATTACTTATTTTACGCACTGTAATGAGCTTTGTTCTTGCACCAGATCGCGGCATTTGATCAATGAATTGAATAATTCCATGCAACGCCTTACGTCATACGGCTAAAAGGCATACAATATGGCGATTTCCTGCAAGTCTGAAGAAGTAACGTGTTATGAGTACACCCAAAGTTGGTTTTGTATCCCTTGGCTGTCCAAAGGCATTGGTCGATTCCGAACGAATCCTGACCCAGCTGCGTCTGGAAGGCTATGAGGTTGCAGCCGATTATGCAGGGGCAGACCTCGTTGTGGTCAATACCTGCGGTTTTATTGAATCTGCGGTTCAGGAGTCACTGGACGCCATTGGTGAAGCCATTAATGAAAATGGCAAAGTGATTGTGACTGGCTGCCTCGGCAAAGACGAGCAGAAGATTCGCAGCATGCACCCTAGCGTACTGAAAGTGACTGGACCGCAAGCCTATCAGGACGTCATGAATGCCGTGCATGAATATGTACCTGAGCCGCCACAGCACAACCCCTATGTCGATCTGGTGCCGCCGCAAGGCATTCGTCTGACGCCTAAGCATTATGCCTATCTGAAAATCTCCGAAGGCTGCAACCATCGCTGTACCTTCTGCATCATTCCATCCCTGCGCGGCGACCTCGTCTCGCGCCCGATCGGCAATGTGATGGAAGAAGCGCACAATCTGGTCCGCGCCGGCGTCAAAGAAATCCTCGTCATCTCGCAGGACACCTCGGCCTACGGTGTGGACCTGAAATACAAGCTGGACTTCTGGAACGGTCAGCCGCTGAAGAGCAAATTCATCGATCTGTGTGCTGCGCTCGGTCAGCTCGGTGTCTGGGTCCGCCTGCACTACGTCTACCCCTATCCGCATGTCGATGCCGCGATTGAGCTGATGGCCGAAGGCAAGATCCTGCCCTATCTGGACATCCCCTTCCAGCATGCTAGCCCACGTATCCTGGGGCTCATGAAGCGTCCGGCGCATAGTGAAAATACACTGGAACGTCTGGCTGAGTGGCGCAAGAAGTGCCCGGATCTCGTCATTCGTTCGACTTTCGTCGTCGGCTTCCCGGGCGAAACCGAAGAGGACTTTGAATACCTGCTCAACTGGCTGCAGGAAGCACAACTGGATCGCGTCGGCTGCTTCACCTATTCGCCTATCGAAGGTGCAACCGCCAATGATCTGCCCGATCATGTGCCACCAGAAGTCCAGCAGGCGCGCTATGATCGCTTCATGCAAGTGCAGCAGGCCATCTCGGCACAGAAGCTACAAAAGCGTATTGGCCGTACCTATAAAGTGCTGATTGATGAGTTCGATCTGGAGCATTCCGTTGCCATTGCCCGCTCCTATGCGGATGCACCCGAGATCGACGGCAACGTCTTTATCGAAGATCTGACCGCAGACGACTTAAACCGCCTGAAGTCAGGCGACATGGTCGAAGTCACCATTACCGATGCGGATGAATACGATCTCTACGCCTCGCTCTTGACCAGCTGATTCACTTTTCTGTCATACACGAGAGCCACGTCCAGCGCTATGCTGAGCGTGGCTTTTTTATGATTTATAAATAATTTCAACAGGACGATGAATATGAAAAGACTGATTCTGACGGGATGTGCATCCTTGTTTTTGACGCACGCGGCTGTCGCCGAGCCCACGCTACCCGATACGGCACAAACATCGGCTGCCACAAACACCATCGTGATTGCGCCAGTTGACAAACCCACGACGGCATCCATAGAACAACTGATGAAGATCACCCAATCCGAAAAAATGATGGATGCCATCAAAATGCAATCCCATGGAATCTGGAAACAGATCGTCCAGGAAATGATAGACCAAAAACAAATCGATCCGAAAAAACGCGAAGAGATGGATCAGTTTCTGAGTCGACTCGAACCCAAATTTAACAAGATCATGGATGAGCAGATGTCTTGGGAAAAACTCAAACCTGCCATGGTCCAAGTTTATCAGGATAGCTTTACCCAAAAAGAAATCGACGATCAGATCGCGTTTTATAACACCCCTTCGGGGCAATCCATGATTCAGAAAATGCCTGTCGTCATTCAACGCTCTATGACGATCATGCAACAGCAATACGCGCCGATGATGCGGCAAATGGAAATCGCAGTTGAAGAAACCACGGCTGAAATGAAAGCCGAAAAGAAAAAAGCCGCAGCAGCCAAAACTCACTAATGCCTGAAAAACAAAGACGCCCTAGCTGCAGCAAAGGCGTCTTTGTTCTTTAAACGATCAGGTACTCGGTGCTTAAGAGCAGCTCGCCTCACCAGCCGCTGTCGTATTGCCTGCCATCGCAACTACAGATGCTGCGACGACATCGACCACATGATTGACCGCAATACGAGACGCACCTACCGCACCGTCTACGCGCCAAGACCCCTTATCAATCGGTATATTGAATGCCATACGACAGCTCACCTGTCGATCTGGTGCGGGTAGCGATTTGTCAGGATTAATGGCGGGTAATGCCGGATCATCGCGTTTAATAATCCAGCTCACCGCAACAGCAACATGCGGTCCTTCAGCGGTATCCGTCGTATGTTCAATGATATCAAAGCGCGCAAAATCAGCCGCGATCCGGTAGGCTACTTTGCCGCCAGTCATGCCGCTATTATAGCGATCCACCGCACCGAGTTTTTGCTGTAGGCCCGCGGACAAGGCGTCGTGTAGCTCCGCACTCAAGCTGGACGTCCAGCGCGACAAGTCCAGCACGTCGGACTGACCATGTGTATCCTCCAGCACCATTTGAGTCCGATCCAGACGATCCGGTAGCCCAACCGGCGAAACCTCGATCACTTGCACAGGCGAACTTGTCAATGGTGCCACATGCGGCGTCAACGCATAATAATTCGGGGACGGTGTCGCACATGCGGACAAGACCAGCGCACCTGTCACCACCATGGCTTGCTTGAGTGAGATTCTGCTGTTCATCGTTGGACTTCCTTGGTGGCTTTACCGCGAATCAGAGATTCGGGATGCTGTTCGATATAGTCCGACATCATTTGCAGCGACGCGGCCGCACGTGTCATTTGCTGTACTGCACGACGGATATCCTGCTGCATCGGCGCATCGCTGGACAAAATCGACTGCGAAGACTGCATCGTGCGACGTGCATCATCCAGAGTCGCCTGCAGATTAGGTGCGACCTTGCCATCCAGTTGCTTGACCAGTTTATCGGTTGATTCAATGGTGGTATTCATATTGGCCAGTGTCTTACGGACATCCTGACCGATCTCATCCAGTGGGAACTTGGTCAGCTTGTCTGCGAGCTGAGACACTTGGGCTTGCAGGCCGCTCAGCTCTGTTGGCGTCGTCGGAATCTGTGCCACTTTGCCATCCATGACCAGTACTGCGGGTTTGGCTTTAGGGAAGAAGTCCAGCGCGATATAGTTTTGACCAGACAAGAGATTGCCCGTGCGCATTTGCGCACGCAAGCCGCGCTGCTGGATGAAATCACGCAGGATCGCACCACTGGGGTCCAGCTCTCTGCCATGCGCCAGACGTGACGGATAGACCACAGCATCCACACGCATCCGCAGCTGACGATATGCCGCATCAAATTCGACATTGATGGCATTCACATTACCGAGCTCAATGCCCATAAAGTCTATTGGTGCGCCGACTGACAGGCCACGTAAGGACTGATCAAAATACATCACGATATAACGCGGTGTACCATCTGGCTCTTTCAGCGCGTCGGCACG
>JASLEL010000365.1 GCA_030151145.1 Aquirhabdus sp.
GATAACGTACAGGCCAATCCTTCGGTCTGGGGCAACACTGCGATCTTCATTACCTTCGATGAGGGCGGTGGTTACTATGACTCCGGCTACATCCAGCCTGTAGACTTCTTTGGTGACGGTACCCGTATTCCGATGATTGTCGTGTCGAAATACTCCACCGGCGGCAAGATCTCCCACGTCTACGGCGACCATGTGTCGTTTGACAAGTTCGTCGAATACAACTGGGGTCTGGGCGAGACCATCTCCTCCAGCAGCCGTGACAATCTGCCAAACCCAACCAAAGGCGCAAGCCCATACGTCCCCGGCAACCAGCCTGCCATTGGCGATCTGACCGACCTGTTCAGCTTCCCAAGCGGTTCATAATCCGACCCTTGTCCTGCAAAATGACCAGCATCTTGCTGGTCATTTTGTCGCACGGGCTTTCATATAGAACCTGGCCTGTAAGGATCACCCACTGATCCTGATTGATCCAAGCATCGCATCGATGCATCGCTTCGATGCCTACCTTAGAGAGTACTTATGTTTCGTTCATTGCGGCCAAAGCACAACAACGCACGATTGACGGTCTGGCTGTCTGCACTGATCATGGCACCGTACCTGATCATCGTCCCGAGCCCGGCCCATGCCGCGCCCCTGATCGGCACCCCCGGTTTCTGGCAGACGACTTTTCATCTCACACCTGCAACAGGTCAATCATTGCCCAGCGGCCTCCACATGCCCAAAGGTCCTGAAACACGCTGTATCGGTGAAGATAATGCCGGATGGGTATATTTTACCCAGTGGTCCACCCTACCAAGTGGTCCGCACTGTGTGATCGCCAATCTAAAACACGATACCAAGACCTTAGATTGGGATATTCAGTGTCAAAATCACACGAATGCACACGGACATATCCTGTTTGACACAAATCGCCACTATACTGGCGAAGCCGATATTCAGAAAATCATGCAGGGACATTCTATGCACTACCTGGTGCATGCAGAAGGACAGCGCATCAGCGCTTGCACTACCGCAGCGGATTAAAGGCCGCACCTGATCATCGTCACTTTACCTGAGGCTCAAGCATCTGCTGACCTCTTATTTTTCACTTGACCTATTAAGACAGTTTATGAAAACTCTGACCCAACGCCATGTACTCGTTCTGACCGCAACCGCACTCCTCCTGTCTGCCTGCGGCAAAGACGCACAACCGAAAGCCGCTCTGGATACCGACAAGGCCAAATTCAGCTATGCCATCGGCACCAAGCTCGGCGAAAAAATGGCGACCACCAAAGACGAGATCGATCTGGTCGCGCTCAAAGCTGGCCTTGAAGACTCCTTCAGCGGCAAGCCGCTGCAACTCCAGCCTGCCGCGCTGAACGCCGCCATCACCAAAGGCATGCAGGACATCGCCAAGCAGCAGCAAAGCAATGAAGAACAAATGGCCAAGAAAAACCTCGACGCCGGTGCAGCCTTCCTCGCTGCCAATGGCAAGAAAGCCGGTGTGAAAACCACCGCCAGCGGCCTGCAATATACCGTGCAAAAAGAAGGTAACGGCACGCATCCGACGGACAAAGACGTTGTCACCATCAACTATCGCGGCACCCTGCTCGATGGTACCGAGTTTGACAGCTCCTATGCCCGTCATGAGCCTGCGACCTTCCCGGTCACTGGCGTGATCCCCGGCTTCTCCGAAGGCATCAAGCTGATGAGCCCAGGCGCCAAGTACACCCTGTACATCCCATCGAATCTGGCCTATGGTCCAAGCGGTGCCGGTCCTAAAGTACAGCCTAACTCGACGCTGACCTTCGAAGTCGAGATGATCTCTGCTCAGTCCGCCGAAGCCGCTGCTAAAGCTGCTGCTGCCAAGCCTGCCGCCGCCGCAAGCCAGCCTGCTGCGCACTAAGGTCTGACCTGATCTTTTGAGAGCCTGCCTCTTTTGAGAGCCTGCCTCTCAAGATGATCACCACAAGCCTCGGGACATCGTTCCGGGGCTTGTGTGTTTTTAACGATCCGTCAAAACGTCACAAACCTCCCGAATCATTGACGACCCACGCCCAGACACGGTAGTTTATGATCGTAAAGCCGTTTTTTTGATATTCAGTGTGGTGATGTGCGCCGTGAAGCGATCTCAATCTGCCAGTGATGCCGGTGTTTTTCTGTGGATGACCTACCAGACCATGCAGCGCATGGGGCTGGATGCTGCCGCCATCTTTGCCAGCGTGCATCTGCCGGATGAGCCGCCGGATCGCACCGTACGCCGTGATAATTCAACACAGGCACGTTTCTGGCGGGCGGCAGAAGCCATAAGCCAAGATCCCGATGTGGGTCTGCATGTGGCGGAGCAGATGCCGCCTTTTCGCGGGCAAGTCGTCGAATACCTGATGCTCAGTAGCCCGACCTTTGGCACCGGTCTGGTGCGCATGGCGCAGTATCAGGCGCTGATGACCGATGCCTTGCAGTGTACGCTTCGGGTCGAGGGCGAGACGGCGATCCTGTCTGGCTTTAGCCATCCGGTACGCCACTATCTGGAGCTGGCTGTCAGTATCTTTCTGGGTTTCCTGCGCCATATCACCGATGGTGCCTTAACGC
Source organism: Aquirhabdus sp. (assembly GCA_030151145.1). Classification (GTDB taxonomy): domain Bacteria; phylum Pseudomonadota; class Gammaproteobacteria; order Pseudomonadales; family Moraxellaceae; genus Aquirhabdus. The sequence goes on from JASLEL010000365.1 coordinate 2,572, forward strand.
CGACAGAAATCTGGCTGACACATCCCCAAGGCGCGACACCCGATCTGTATCAGCAGGTCTATGGCTGTCCGGTCCGTCTGGGGATGGCTGAAGGGGCCATCTGCTTCCCCGCCGTCCTGCTGGACCGCCCCTCGGCTGCGGCTGAGCCTGAGCTACTGCGTGTGCATGAGTCGATCGCCAAGCAGCAACTGCATCTGCTCGGCAAGCAGCAACTGATCCACGACATCGAGCGCCTGCTCGCCAGCGGCTTGCTGGAGTCGGGTCAAATCGATCAGGCGCTGATCGCAGAGCGCTTGGGCAAGACCGCCCGTACCCTGCGTGCCGACCTGCAGCAGATCGATATCAGCTTTGACAAGATCGTCGCCAACTATCGCCTGCGCCTCGCCAAGCGCCTCTTGGCCCGTACCAGTGAATCGCTGGACCAGATCGTCTACCTGACCGGATTCTCCGAGCCGTCGGCTTTCTCACGTGCCTTTAAACGCTGGACGGGCGAGACACCGACCGACTATCGCAAGCGCAAACATGCTGCGAACAATCCGGCAAACACCACGGCCTCCCCGGATGCCACCGACCCATCAGGCACCACCCACGATTGATCCAGACGGCAGATACAGCGCCCGACTTCAGTCAAAAGAAAACGCCCCGCCCCCGCTAGACTGCCGCTATCAATCGATGAGGGGCGATCCATGTTAGGTTTTCCGGTCGGGGTGTTTGTCGCCAACGGGATGGAGTGGTATTTCCACAAAGTCTGGCTGCACGAATACCCGATGCAGTATCGCAAGAGTCCATTCTTTACCCATATCGCGCATCACAAGCGTGCGCGCACACAGGGCTTTCAAGATGAGACCTACAGCGACACCGTCTTAAGAAACGCCGATCTGCTGCATGAAAAAGGCGCACTGGTCTTATTGGCTGGCACCGCCACCGTGTTTCTGCCGGTCGCGCCGTTCTTTACCATGGGGCTGTACTACGGTATGTGGAATTACTACCGCGTGCATGCCAAGGCTCATCTAGACCCCGAATACGCCCGCAAGCGGATTCCATGGCACTATGATCACCACATGACGAGCAATCAGAACGCCAACTGGTGTGTGACGCGGCCTTGGTTTGACTACATCATGGGGACGCGGGTATTCACTTCGATCTCAGAAGCCGAGACCAATCCACTGGGTATGAAACTGCCTGCATGGGTGGAGAAGCGTGTGAATAGCGTGACGAAAAGACTGCTGCCTAAAGCCTATGCGCAGATCGAGGCGAATACACGCTTTGATCAGGAACAGGTGCTGGCGGGAGTTGAGGTGGCGCTGTAAGCAGATTTTAGGGTCTGAGGTGATGCAGGTAAGATAGGTATCTGTATCACCTCTTTTTTGACGGGCATGCCATCCATGGCTCACTAAAATGTGAATAGATCAAAATTGGCCTCCATGCGATGACCGTTAGAGTAGAGGACGTTCATATGCACCGTAGAGCCAAACCGAATTGCAACAAACTGTCATTACATGTTAATGTCACCCACATATTCAATAACGCCACAAAAAACATATATAAAACAAACCATTTTATTGACCATTCATTTGCATTTCATTCTTTAGCTGTGATATTTAGTGGGTCATACTCATGATGATCACGGAATGACTCATGAACCATGGAATGGAAATCCCGGCCTCTCATGCGCCTCGGGAGATGAGTTTTACACTCATTTTTTTGGCCTGCATGATCCTCGCCCACGCCTGTTTTCAGCTCTATGACGGCATGGCGGACGATCAGAAATCCCGTCAGGAAACCCCTTGGGTACCCATCACGGCAACCATCACCCAGTCCGATTCGGTCGTCCATAATGGCAGTCACTGTGACAAGGTGAATATCGATTACCGTTATCGAAGCACCATCTATCACTCACAGGTCGTTTTTTCTCCGACCTGCGAAATGGCCTACCCCGATATCGACTATCTGGCGGTAGTGAAAAATCATTATCCGGTCGGCCATGAATATGCGGTGCTGATCAATCCCGCGCATCCGGCAGAATCCAGAGACCCCTCATTCCAAGTCCAGACACCTTCCTTTAGACTGATGTTCTTCTCGGCTTTTGTCTTGTTTGGCTTGGGTCTGCTGCCACTCCTGCTCGGACTCGGCTTGATTCAAGTGCCTGTAGACAAATCACGGCGCGCTGAAGATCCGTTACTCGAAGAATTCTGGCACTCGCCCAACTTGAGATGACCCAATCTGAGATGAGATACCCAGCCAGCAGATGAGGTCAAAGCGTTCTGGGGCAAATAGACGGTCGCGGAATCAGGCCGAGGATCTTGATTGCCCGTGACGCGATCTTGTGTTAAAAAAATCCCCGTTATGCCATCGCATGCATGCCCTATGCGCCGCTCAAACCGATCCACATCGCAACCCCAAGCGCAAAGCAAATCCAGATTAGGGGTGTTCACCACGTATGTGATCGGTGTCGGGGCACTGCTATTTGGACTGTATATCATGCGGCAGGGTCTCGAAGACATCTATACT
>JASLEL010000403.1 GCA_030151145.1 Aquirhabdus sp.
TCTCCTCAAAGATCGCGCTATTCTACTCATCCGCTTCAGGCTGCACTAGCCCCGCAATGATCTGTCCGCAAGACGATAGCGTGCAAAGATGATCGAAAGATGATGTTTTCATCACGGAATTCCTGTTCCTGCTGAAAATAAAGCAAAAAATCTGCCTAAAAGTGAACGGTTTGCCGTTATGGATGCTTTTTGCTCGAAAAGCTTTTCTTTTAACCGGGCTGGTGTAAGATGGTCACATCGATGTAAGATATATCTGAAATTATTTGTTCGGAATGGCCGTGAAGGCTTCTGATCCGTGACCGATCACGAAAGATTACGCAATCAGGGATACCGCCCCATGCTGACACGATTGAACTTGCAGAACTTTACCTTGGCCTCGCGCGTGGTGCTGGATGTGCATCCGGGCTTTACCGTACTGACCGGGGAGACCGGCGCGGGTAAGTCGATCCTGCTGGATGGGCTATCGGCATGTCTCGGGGATCGTATGGATGCGTCCTGTGTACGTTTTGGTGCAGACAAGGCTGATGTCGTGGCGGAATTTGACCTTGCGGGCTTTGCCGCTGCCCGCGCATGGCTGGCCGAGCGCGAGCTGCTGGATGAGGACGATGAGCGTCAGCTGCGCCTGCGCCGCGTAGTCCTCGCTGAAGGCCGCAGTAAGGCGTGGATCAACGGTACCAGCACCAGCCTGTCCGAGCTGCGCGAGCTGGGTGAGATGCTGGTGCAGATCCATGGTCAACACAGCCAGCAGATGCTGCTCAAGGCCGACTATCCGATGCAGTGGCTGGATACCGTGGCGATGCTGACCCCGCAGGCCGAAGCGGTACGGGCGCACTATCAGACATGGCAGGCGCTGGTGCGCCAGCATCAGGAGGCGGTGACGGCGCAAGAGGCGCTGCTCACGCGGCAGATGATGCTGCAGGCACAGGTCGAGGATGTGCAGCCGCTGATCGGGCATGACTATGTTGAACTTGAGCAGGAGCATGATCGACTCAGCCACTTTGAGAGCATGATGGGAGATGTCTCGGCGTTGCTTACCGGACTCGATGAGAGCGATGAAAATATCCTGTCGTCCTTAAATGGCCTCTTGCGTCGGGCCGAAACACAGGCCAGTCGTGCACCGGCCTTGGCGCAGGTCGCGCAGGGTTTGACCTCGGCGCAGGCAGAGATCGTGGAGGCCATCTCGACCCTGCGTCAGTTCGTCGATGAGCAGGTGCTGGACCCGGAGCGCTTTGCTGAGGTGGATGGGCTGATGGGGGAGTATCACCGGCTGGCGCGCAAATATCGCACCACACCGGATAATCTCAAAGAGACCTATGAGGGCTGGCTGGCAGAGCTTATGAAGCTCGGCAGCATGGCAGACCATGCCGGGCTTGCGCGGCAGGCGGCGGAGGCCGAGCAGACCTATCTGGATGCAGCACAGGCGTTGGATCATGACCGCAAGCAGGCCGCACCTGCGCTGGTGCAGCGTCTGGTCAATGAGATCAAGCCACTGGCCTTGCCTGAGGCGCGCTTTGAGTTTGAGTTTAGTGACGTCGCACCATCGGCAGTGGGGATCAGTCAGGTGCGTCTGCTGTTTAGCGCCAATCGCGGCATTCCTTTGCAGCCGCTGGCGAAGGTCGCCTCGGGTGGTGAGCTGTCGCGGATGGCGCTGGTGATGCAGGTGATGACGGCAGCGCATGCCGATGTGCCGGTCTTGGTCTTTGATGAGGTCGATGTCGGGATCAGTGGCGGTACGGCTGAGGTGGTAGGGCGACTGCTCAAGAATCTCGGCGAGCATGTGCAGGTGCTGTGCGTGACGCATCAGCCACAGGTGGCGGCGCTGGGGCATCAGCATGTTCTGGTTGAGAAGGAGCAGGGCGAGCAGGCGGCAAGTCATCTGCGTATGCTGTCGATGGATGAGCGGGTGCAGGAGCTGGCGCGGATGTCGGGTGGGGTTGAGATCACGGAGGCGACCTTGAGTCATGCACGGAATTTGCTTCATGCCTAATAAATAAGAAAAGATCCTTCGGGTAAGGGGACGAAATGGATAGGTGGGGCCGTCTGGGGTGTGGGTTTGTTCTTATGAGTCTGGTGATAGCCTGTATGGCTGGCTGCTCCACAGTCAAAAATCAGCATGAGCGAGGTCAGACCGAGAATACCGAGGTAGTCAAACAAACGTTTGTATATCAATCGCCTGCTGGGAGTCCTTGCTATTATGAACGATTCAGGTGGATTATCTTTTTTGATCCCCATTCATCTCGAATAAAATCAATGTATCGCTATCAAGTTGAGAAGTTGACCAAGCAGCTTGTCGACTACCCAATGATGAAGATCAACATCAATGGCTATGTCGATGATGCTGAGGGCAGCAAGAGAGGCCTGTTATCGCAGGCACGCGCCGATGCGATCATGAATGTGTCGGTGAAAGAGTATGGCTTTGATCCCCGTCGCATGTCTGCTCAAGGCTATGGTTATGTCTCGCCACAAGGCATCACAGAATCAGAAACGCGAGGGGAGAAGAGGGCATTGAATCGTAGAGTCGAAGTCAGAAACGACGAAACAACGCCGGTAGTTGAGCGAAGTTGTCTATAGTTAAAGCATCTCTTCATCACATTTACTCTTGCCTATCCATTAAACAAACCCATTCCAATTGTCCACGCCTTGAGCAGATGAACTGCTTTGGTGCGTTTTTTGCTGTTTCACATTGTGATGGAATGTCGTATTTATAAGGATAGATGAGGGGTAAATGGTGACCCTAAAGGGCCCGGTGATCTGGGTGCGCTTGTAAAAGCCTGAAAATAGCACCATATTTAAAGTAAGAACGATGTTTTTTAGAGGCAACCCATGTCCGAGTCTGCTGATGGCCTGCCAAGGCGTGATGTGACGGACGTCTGTTTACGGGAGATTTCTATGCCGAAAAGCCTGACCCACCGCTGCCTGATTGCAGCACGCCACTCTGATGTGATCACGCAAGATGATTTTTTCACCGATGCGCTGGTCTATATCGCCCGCCATGATGAAGATGGTGCTATGGGCTTGGTGATGAACCGCCCCAGCCATGTTCATATCGGCGAACTGCTGTCGGATCTACAGATCGTCTCTGATCTGGTGAATCCGCATGCCGTGCTACAGGGCGGTCCGATGCGGCCTGAAGTGGGTTTTGTTATGCACACCGGACAGCCGGTCTGGCACTCGTCGATTGCGATAGGCGAGAATGTCTGTATCACCACCAGTCGTGACATACTGGAGGCGATCGCGCATAACGAAGGCGTCGGTAACTATCAGATCATGCTGGGCTTTGCCAGTTGGACAGCAGGTCAGCTAGAGGAAGAGATCAAACGTGGCGACTGGCTCGTCTGCGAGCCGGACATGGAGTTGCTTTTTAATCTGCCTTACGACCAGCGCTGGGCGGCTGCTGCAACCAAATATGGCGTCAATGTGCCATGGCTGTCCAGCGAAGTGGGTCATGCCTGATGTCGGATTTGGGTGAGAGCGCATCTCAGGTGCCAGAAGTCGTTCAACAGGTGCAGCGCATTATGGCCTTTGACTTCGGCACGCAGAAATCCGGCGTGGCGTTTGGGCAGTCGATGACAGGGACAGGGACGCCACTTTCTCTGATCCCCATGCGGGATGGCATCCCGGACTGGGATTTACTGGATAAGGTGGTCGCTGAGTGGCAGCCGGACATTTGCCTCGTCGGTTTACCACTGAATATGGATGATACGGAGTCGGAGCTCAGTCTGCGCGCACGCAAGTTTGCGCGCAGACTTAAGCATCGCATCAATAAACCCGTGTGGATGGTGGATGAGCGTCTGACGACGCGTGAGGCGCGTGAGGATGTCAAACGCGTGCAAGGTCAACGGCGTGGCAAGGCTCCCTCAGCCGATTCGATGGCGGCGGTGTTGCTCATCGAGAGCTGGTGCCGTGAGCCGGCGGGTTTAGTGCCCTAAAATATCTCATAGTGGCATCACACTGTAGTTGTGTCTATTTGTGCAGATCCGCTGGATTTCGTGCGTGATGCAGGAGATACTGCTGCTATTGAATATCAGACGCAATGAGGCATATAAGAGCGATAACGCAAGACAACCCATAAGAATAATGCACAAAAATAAAGCATCATAAATAAAACGATAAATGCGGGTTTGCTGACGGCATCACGATAAGTACAACCTGAAACACAACATATACTTTTACACCATTTTGCGGAGTTTTTTCAGGGTCTCATTTGATTTACCCTATAACGGTTGTGAAGTCGATTGATCAGTATTTACAGGGTCTGCCGAGCTGGCGGTTTGAAGGGCGCACGAGGTCCTGATTTTATATTGATTATCAGTATTAAGTCTTTCCCAGATCATCTAAAAACATAGAGGCGGTAAGATTATCCCGTTCCCGGGGTATACAGCTGCCCAGCGTAACTTGAGGTCAGAGGCTGTATTGGATCTGAATATGCTGTCATTGCAGAGATTACTGAGATGACGTGCGTCGAGATGTGATTATTCGTAGTTGATACGCAGAAAAATAAACCAAGGATCAAATGCAATATCTGAAGGATCAGATGAGGTGGTCGATTGACCACCTTTTTTCTTTTGAGGCAGGCGCAAATGAAAGGCATAGCCGTGATGTATGGCGAACGGGGCCCTATGAATCAAAAGTCTGAACCGAAGGTAACGCAAGCGCTGCGTGGACTCATGCTGATCGTCAGTATGGGATTGCCGCTCTTGGTTGTACTGATATTGATGCAGCAGCAGATGACCCATCAGGTCTGGTCACTGGATACGACGTGGATGTGGACGCTGCATCAGCATGCGACACCCCTGTTGGATGATCTGGCGGTGGTGCTGGCCCATGTGGGCGGCCTGCCGGGCAGTCTTGCGCTCTGCGTGCTGGTGTCGCTCTGTGCGTCGCTGATCTGGCGCTGGGCGGTCGTGCAGATGCAGTTGGTCTTTCTGTGGATCGCGATGTTTGGTGCTGCCGGCTGGAGCTGGGCACTGAAGTATGTGATTGATCGACCGCGTCCTGCCTTGTGGCCGCTGATCGCGCCTGAGTATGGGACGTCGTTTCCGAGTGGGCATAGTGCCTATGCGGCGGCGCTGGCTGGGGTTTTGATTGTCTGTGGCTGGCAGTGGGGGCGCAGGCTACGGTGGCTGGCGGTATTCATCGCGCTCAGTTGGGCGGGGCTGATGGGCGTATCGCGCGTGTATCTTGGTGCACATTATCCGACCGATGTGCTGGCAGGCTGGGCGCTGGGTGGATGGTGGGTGGCGGTACTGAGTGGCAATTCGTATACAGAAGAACAGGATTGAGATAGTTTCTTTGGTATTGTCTGGATATTGACGGTGCTGCAATCAAATCAGCATGAATAACCATGTGTTTATCGATCAGCAAGGACGCAGATGATGAATCTCTCAGAGCAGTATATCCGCCAGATCCAGCTTAAGCGTGATCGGGTGCCGTCCTTTGATCATTATCCATTTGCGCTGCCTGCCATCCGTGGGCTTGAGGCATTGGATGTGCATGCGCATGTGACGTTCTTTGTCGGGGAAAATGGCTCGGGCAAATCGACCTTGCTTGAGGCCGTGGCGGTTGCGATGGCTTTTAATCCCGAAGGTGGGACTCGGAACTTTAGCTTTAATACGCGTAATTCACACTCTCAGCTGCATGAATATCTGCGCGTGATCAAAGGTATCAAACGTCCCAAGGATGGTTTTTTCCTGCGGGCAG
>JASLEL010000037.1 GCA_030151145.1 Aquirhabdus sp.
GTGGAAGTAGAACGGCAAGCCATTGATCGAGGCATAACCCACCAGCACGTCAGCATTCAACGTCTGCGCTTTATTGGTCATCGCGACACGGTTGGCTTCGTTATTGTTGTAATAGCTCGACGGCAGTTGACCATAGTCCGCCTCGGCCACCACGCTTGAGACCTCCTGTTTGACTTCCAGAATCACATCATCGGATGTGGAGGACGATGGCCCTTCGATCAGGATGTAATAGCGCAGCTTGCCCAGACTACCGACGCCGGAGCCCATCTTCTGATGGATATCCTTGATCGTGTAGTAGCTGGCGGCATATTGCTTGGAAGACGCGATGGAGCCGATATAGCTGCTCATGGCGCTGGCGATATTGTTGTAGGTAGTGCTGTTCACGGCGACCAGCGTGCCGGAGATATTCTGGAAGGTACGCACACCATTGGTCACTTGGGTATATTTACTCAGGAGACTGGAACGGCTGTCATTCTTGGACGCCGTAATCGTATCCTGCACCACACCGGAAGTACTGCCGCTTTTCAACTGAAAACTCAGCTCGGCACTGCTGCCCTTGAAAGTATTCATCTGATCGACATAGGCACCGACCATGGTATTGATGGCGGTCGTGATATCGCTATTGGAAATCCCATTGGCCTGCCCTGCCAGCACCATACTGGTCGCCAGACGACGCAAATCCCAGACATATTGGCCCAAATAGCCTTCATCAAAGTCATCGACGGTGAATACATTATTGCCGCCACTGTCCTGCCATGCGCCAAAGTTGCCGATATGCGCATCTCCACCCAGCCATGTATAGGCCGTCTGCGAAGTGGTATAGCTCGACGCTGGCAAAGTCTGCATATCCTGATAGAAGATATGATCGGAGCCGCGATAGAAATTAAACGCACTGGCCGACATGGTAGACATCTTGGTCGCAAGGTCCGCGCTGTCGGTCGCAGCAAAAGGATGATTGTAATTATAAACCTGACTCACCACCCAGCTTGAGCGTGAGGTCGCCGCATGTGCCGACACGCCCAATACCAGCGCCGCGCAAGCGATTACACGCGTAAACCCATAGACAGACATCGCACTTCCCCTTTTTTTAAGTAAAAACAGAAAGCGCGATTTCAGCATCAGCACATGACATCTTGATGTAAAGAACATCAGATAAACACAAAAAATCCACATCAACCAAACAAAGCATTCATCGACATATCATCGACCGATAAGCCCAGCAGCCATCGACAAAAACCGAGACAAAAAAAAGTCCGCCGGGGGAGGCGGACTGGAAAAGGGAGTTCTTACGATTTGTCTTTGGGGGACATGTTCAGTATACGGATTCAAGGCCTTGATACTGTTATGAGGCTGTTTCAGCCGTGTAAGTTCATGTCACTAATGTATGGCTCGTTATACAGGATGAGCCTAGTGTGTCTGAACTGTCATAGGCAGGTCACCATTGATACAAATCGCCGGCATGGTATGAGATAAAGATTGCACACCCTCACACCGTTTGTGCTTACTGACAAACCATACTGTCAAATTTGCCCAAATGCCCGCTTGAGAATGTGAGCTTTCGCCATAGGCATCTGAAGCCCGCGCGCTCATGATAAAGAGGACAAAAATTAGGCAACCCGTACCGCCTATGCGGGATATTCATGAGGAATATCCGTCGGCAGCCCGGGATTTAGGAGTACAGCATGACCGCGATCATGACCCCAACCACCGCACCCAAGCAGAAAGCCAAAGGCATTACGGTGCGCCGACCTTTTTTTAAGCCTAAAAAAATCTCGCGCTATTACTTTGCCCGTTCGCCGTTTGCCTCGCATCTGTTGACCGCGATGTCGGCCACTTTCCCGATCGGTGAGCAGTTCTTTGTGCATAGCGTACGCAATGTCCGCGAGCGCGTCGTGGATGATCCTCAGTTGCAGGCGCAGATCTCGGCCTTTATCGGTCAGGAAGCCATGCATTCTCAGGCGCACGGTCAGTTTAATGATTCATGGCGTCGTGACGACTATCAGCTCGATGGCATCATGGCCATGCTGGCGCGCGAAGATAAACGCATCAAAGAAATTCCGGCCCGCTATCAGCTTGCCATCACCTGCGCCTTTGAGCATTTTACCGCGATGCTGGGTGAATACATGCTGAGCCATCCCGAACTGATCGATACCTTTGATGAAGAAGCCAAAAACCTGTGGATCTGGCATGCCATCGAGGAATCCGAACACAAGAGCGTGGCCTACGATGTCTACCAGCATGTCTTTGACGACCTGAAAGTCCGCCGTCGCATGATGCGGGTGGTGACGACCGCGTTCTTCTCGATCATGGGCTATGGTACATGGCAGCTCTTGTGGCAAGACCGCAGGCATAGCCTGCCGCATATCCGGGACAATCTGCGCGGTATCGGCTTTCTCGCCAAGATGGTCGTGACCTTGCTGCCGGAGTATCTGGAATACTACAAAGCCGACTTTCATCCGGCCCAGCGTGACCGCACTGCCCTGCTCAACCAGTGGCGCGGCTATCTGGATCAGCGTATGGCGGCTGCGGCGTAAAGACATACTAGACATCAAGAAAAGACCACCATGACGGTGGTCTTTTGTTATGAATCTCACACATCCTCAGCAGAAACACCTTGCGGCATCACGGTGCGTGCTTGGCTTCAGCAATAATGGTCACCGGCATTTGGTCATGGATATAGTGCGCGAATAGCGCCTGCACATCGGCAGCCGTGACTGACTGCAGACCCGACTGCGCATCAACGATCAGACTTTTGGCGCGCGGATCGCGCAGTACACGGGGCAGCATGGCATCCCAGTAGGCATTGGTTTCCATTGCCTTGCCCTGGGCCGCCACCATGGGTACCTTTGCGCGGACCAGTTCGTCCGCGCTGACCGGGGTCGTGGTCAGATTCAGTATCTCCTGATCCAGCAGATGGCGGAAGGCGTCAAAATTGGCCGGTGGCGTCTCCAGCATCACATTCAGATAACCTCGCCCAGGCAAGTCCGCAGATGATAAAGCGGTACTGCGCGGGGCATAGGTCATGCCGAATTGCTCCCGGGCCGTTTCCTGCAGCCGGGTCTGTAGGATGGCAGCGGCGACATTGGCCACATGATTCAGATGCGGATCGGCAAAATAATCAGGCAGTGCCCAGTATTCACCATATACCGCCTGATCAGCACGACCACCATGCATGACGACATACGGCTCTGCCCGCCCCACCGGCAGACCGAGATGTATCGCAGGCACAGGCGCAAGCGACTGGATGTCCCCGGCACCAAACGTGTCTTGCACCGCGGCAATCGCACGACCCACCGAAATTTCTCCCACCACAGTCACATCGGCAGGGCCTGCCAATGCCTTATTGAGCAACAGCGGCAGATCGGTCGCTTGCGTCTGTGCGATCGCGCTGGCATCAGGAATCTCGACATAGCGCGCATCATTCCCAAAGGTGAGCCGTTGGGCTTCACGACTGTAGACCGTGCTGGGGCTGGCATCCAGTTGACCTCGGAACATGGCTTTATCAGCGTCGAGTTTGCTGGCCAATATCGGGCGATAACCGGGGTCGCGGGCGAAGGCCGCAAACAGTTGCAGTTTTTGCTCCAGATCCACCGATGCGGCCGCACCTGACATTCTAAAAGCCGTGTCATCGGCATGCAGGCTGATGTTAAAGACTTTATTCTTGGTCTGGGCCCAGCGCTCGATCTGATCCATCGACAGCTTGCCCGTCCCGCCGAGCGGCATCATATTCACTGCCCATAAGGCGTGCGCCAAGTCAGGATCAGCCCCCGTGCGACCATAGCCAAAGCGGACATTGACATAGACGCTGCCTTTATCAAAGCCGGTCGACTTGACGATCAGTCGAGTGCCGTTGGCAAACTGGACGATCGTTGCATCCAGAGCCTCATCTTTGGTCCGACTCACGACCTCACTGGCGTTGCCAAAACTGCTATAGGGCCATTTGATGATGGCCTCCGCCTGATATGCCGTCAGCGGCTTGCTGTAGTCCTCAGCCAGTTGCTGCTCAAGTTGCGTCACAGGCACTGCATCACGCTGTGCCGAACGGAACAGCACGGGCCCCTCCCCGATAAAGGCGATCTTCAGCGCAGCCATGACATCAATGATCCGGGTAGACTTATAGACACGTTCTGCCAGATACAGATCCTGCATGGGGCTGGTAATCAGTTGATCCTGATCAACGGCCTCTACCATTTGATTGGCGATATCATTGCTCTTGCGCGTCGTCATCAGCCCCGCTGCAGTTTGATATATGGCGCGAAACTGATTCTTGGCCCGCTTTAAGTCCTCGTCAGTGATCCCACCTTCAACAACCTGCCGCTGGGTGGTGACCAGTGCATCCAATGCGGCCTGCCAATGGGCTGGTGGCGCAATCACTCCGATTTGGGTCAGTGCAGCCGCGCGGGACAGATTAGGCGTGAAGGTCGCATAGCCTGAGAGATAGGGACTATTAGGCCATGCAGACTGATCGTTAAGGCGGTTTTTGACGATGTTAAGCCCGATCTGCTCCAACATGTATTCACGGACCACGGCTTCTGTCGCAGCCCGAGGATCTGCCTGCCGGACCCAGCTGAGTGAGATCTCATCGGGTGCACCGCCAACGACAAACTGACTGGCCTTGACCTCCGGATTGGGGATCGCAAAACCCAAGGGCGCTGCAACCGCATCGGACTTCCAGTCGGCGTAGAGGCTCTTGATATCCTGCTCGACCTGATTCACATTGATATTGCCGACGACGATGAGGGTCGTATTGTCCGGGCGATAATTGGCCTGATAGAAACGGCGCAATTGCGCTGCTGTGGCGGTCTTGATGGTATCAACCTGCCCAATCGGCCACCGCGCAAGATAGCGCGTTCCTGAGAGCGCATATTTTAAGCTGGCTTTATAGCTCTGATAGCTCAGGGTGTCCCTTAAACGCTCTTCAGACAAGATCACGCCCCGCTCGGCATCGACAGCGGCAGGCGTCAATGTGAGCCGATCACTGATCTCGCGAAATAGGGACAGCCCGGTATGTAGCGTCGTATCATCCACATGTGGAAAATTAAACTGATAAACGGTCTCACTCTGGGACGTCATGGCATTGGTATCCGCACCAAACGTCAGCCCCTGTCGCTGCAGCAGACGCACGATGTCACCATCGGCCATGTTGGCACTGCCACGAAACGCCATATGCTCCAGAAAATGCGCCAGTCCCTGCTCGTCGTCATGCTCAGCCATAGAACCTGAGCCGATACGCATCCGCATGCTCACCCCATCTTGTGGCATCTCGTTATGCATGATGGCATAGCGCAGGCCGTTGGGCAGGGTTCCGAAACGGACCGCAAGATCAGCACTGCGATCCGTGTAATCCTGCACCCACCGACCCGGCTGTTTCAGTAAAGGCATCTCGGCAAATACCGGCTGACTGACGGCCAACAATACCAGACACGCCAGACGGCAGGATACAGACGACAACAACATGAGTTTCTCCAGCAGACGACAAAACTGTCAGGGACAGATATAAAAACCGACCCATCCTACCGGGATTAAATGACATTTCTGCTGATCTGCGCATTAAAACCAAGCACAGCAAGAGTCAGTCATACATAGTTACACGTCTCGCCTGCCGCCGTTGCGAGACATAAAAAAAACCACCGCAAGCGGTGGTTTTCCAGATTAACGTTCCGATCAGGTAAACAGCAACACCACCACCGAGAACGCGATACAGTAGCCGCCAAACAGATACCAGCGACCATGATCCAGCCACGACGACAGCCAGCGCAGCGCAAGCAGACCTGCGCCAAAGCTGAATACCATACCGAATAAACTCGGCAGCACCAGACCCATCAGGCCACCATCATGGCTGCTGATCGCACCAATCGCGTGTGAGCTATACAGACGATGGAACTCCTTGAGGATCACGGCAGGCGTCAGCACCACCGCCAGCGCAAAGCTGAACTCCTCGGCAGTCTTGCGCGAAATACCCAAAAACAGACCGGTCGAGATCGTCGCACCCGAGCGCGAGAAACCCCGGAACGGCAGACACAGCGCCTGTACAAAGCCGACCACCAGCGCACGACCCATGGTCACCTCACCCTGCTGCCCACGATCCAGACGCGACGACGCGATGATCAGCACACCCGCCGAAGCCAATGCTGCCGCCATCAGTTTGCTGTTGCTAAACAGGCTCTCAATCTCAAACGTGCTTGCACCATGAAAGAAGACATGCTTGATGAAAGACTGTAAGCCCAGACCGACCACGCCAGTGACGGCAGTGGCCGCAATCAGAAAAAGTGCCTGACGCTTAAAGGTCTCAACGGATGAGAAATAAGTCGACCGCCAGGATTTCCAGAAATACACGATGACCGCAAACATGGTGCCGGTATGCAGCATCACCAGCAGAAAGGTCATCTCTGGTGACGACGGGTCAAGACCCATGAGTTTCTCAGCCACGATGACGTGCGCGGAACTCGATACCGGCAGCAGCTCCGCCAATCCCTGAATCACCGCCAAAATAAATACATGTATCAGATTCATCTTCGTTGTTCTGCCTTCTTTGCATGAAATGGGAGTGCAATGCGCAGCATTCTAGCCGATTGCCATTAGCGTTAAATGAGTTTCGTGTATTAGGGTAATGGCTTCACGCCCTATAGTCATCTGCCCTAGTCTGACAATAGTCGGACAATTCCCCCAACGTACACCTTAAGCGTATAAAAAAACCACCGCATCCGGTGGTTTTTAGCATCTCAGGCGAGTCAGGCTTTCTTGACGAATTCAGACTTCAGTTTCATGGCACCGATCCCATCGATCTTGCAATCGATATCGTGACCATCACTGGCATCCGCGATCAGACGGATATTTTTGACCTTGGTGCCAACCTTGACCACCAGCGACGAGCCTTTGACCTTCAGATCCTTGATCACGGTCACGCTGTCGCCGTCCTGTAAGGCATTGCCGTTGGCATCCTTGATGACAGTCGCCGCATCCAGTGCGGAATCATGACCATCTGTGCTCCATTCATGGCTGCATTCTGGGCAGATGTAGAGCGCACCATCCTCATAGGTGTAGACAGAGGCGCATTGCGGACACGGCGGTAGACTACTCATGGGAAATCCCTAAAAGCAAATATTATAACAAAATGATCATACAATGATAATAACAACCCGATGAGCGTTCTAGACATTCACTTGCGTGCAAGCCACACAGAAAGTGCATTCAAACGAGCAGATATAGGCTTCGTCCGTCCAGCCCGTTTCAGCCTGACAGCGTTCGCAGTGGCTTTTCATTTTCAACATCATTAATCCTCGTGCCAAGCATGCTGTGATGGGTTATTTTTGCTCTGCCCCGCTATGCACTTTATCTTTAAAAAACTGCCAAGCCCATTCTGCAGACTCAAAGATCGAGCTCTGCGGCCCGACCAGATGCAGATACAGCGGTCCATAGCGCTGGGAGAGGCTCGGCTCGACATGACCGCCGCCGACGACATGCACAAAGGTCAGAGATGACTTGGCCGGGCTAGTGCCAAAATACTGCACAATCCCCGATGTCGCATCATCACCCAGTTGCGGCTTGAGAAACATCTGCATGGCATGTGTCGGGTCCTGCTGGTGCGCCTTGGCCCAGAGCGCAAAGGTCGTCTCAATCGGTATCACATCCCCACGCGGCATCCGATGCGCAAAGCCAACCGTCCCACCAGCATAAGGCACGACCGGATCAGCATCACCCTCGATCATCAGTACCGAGACATTGGCGGTGGGCTTCCCCTGACATTCGCTGCTGGCGGCCATAGAGCCGGATGCCGCCGCAAAGGCCGTCAGCTCCGGCAGCTCCATGCCGAGACGATAGCTCATCATCGCGCCATTGCTCATGCCCATGGCATAGATACGACTCGGGTCAGCCTGATGGTTCGCCACCAATTGCTGGACCACCGTGCGGGCGAAAGCCACATCATCGGTCTTGGGATTGTCATCCGCATCGCTGCGGCAGTCATTCCAGCCTTGCTGACCATCGCCGCCCCGACGTCCGTCCAAGGCCGCAATGATCAGATGCTCGCGCCGGGCAATCGTGACCCAGACTGACAGGGGTGATGAGCCAAACCGCTTGAGCCCGAGCGCCTGTGCCGCACTGCCCATATGCCCATGCAATACCAGCACCAGCGGACGTGGTTTGGCACTCGGTTCGGGATCAACGATGATGGCCTGACGCACACCATCGACCGTATGTACATCCATCTCATGCATATCGGCAGGCAGGGCGGCTACGAGCGGATGCGGTGCTATTCCGCTCTCTTCGGCGTGTACCGCAGAGATCCCCGTCACGGACAGCAGCAGGAGCGCCGCAGTTAATGAATGGATATCACGACGACGACCACAGCGACGATGATCATCAATACGACATGCAAGGTCATTGGATACGACAGACAACATACAGCGATACCGTTCCATGGTCACTCCGCTTTCTCAATCTACACAGATATTTAGGTTTAGGAACGCATCATGGCACAGCACCTGAGTACACACCAGTCGTCATCGCTCACCACGAGATCAGGCTAAAGAGGACACACGAGCGCCGCCCGTGCCGCAATCATGGCACCACCGTCATCACTCAAACCTCATCGCCTCCGCCCAGCGGTATCAGTGGTGGCCTATCGTCCGATCGTCGAGGCATGATGGTGATCTGTTTTACATCCAGTGTGTCACACCATAGGTCGCCAACATCAAGACGATACTACTGCCAAACAGCCACATGCTGGTCTTGATCATCCCGGCGGATGTGGCGACACGTTCTGGATTGGAGGACATCCACAGTACGGGCATCTCACGAAAGAACACCAGCGCCGAAAAGATCTCCACCACCACACAGAAACCGATCACAAAAAAGGTAATCATGTGTGCAGCAGGACTGAGTTGATCAAATCCACCGTCACCCATCGTGACATTCTGATGGATCATGGCGGGTGTGCTGTTGGGAGTGATCTGGGCAGTGAGCGGCTCAATCAGGCAAAAAAACAGACTGCCAAACAAAGCCGACAGCAGCACCAGCATGAGAAACCAGCGGGGGCAAACAGTCTTATAGGTAAACAGATTACGGTTTATAACGGCCATTTCATCGCTCCTTGTATTGTCGCCAATACATGATTCGAAGGCACGTCTTACGGCGTGTCTGATACTGCACACGCAGGCAGTCATCTACCTGCGGGGTTCAGGGCCTGATGTGAGTCGCCTCAGAATGCCGACAGCGGGTGAGGCGCACCCGAATGCATCGGGCAAGGACAGCACAGCGGCTGATCTGGAGGGTCGGCATTCCGTGGTTTTATAAGTCCTGTATAGCTTCAATTTAGGCGCTTTTTTGGCCGCTGTCAATTTGAAAACAGCACGGCATCGGCCTTGGCACTGTCGCGCTTTCTTCGCACATCAAGGCGTTTAGTCTGCCTGCATGGCAACGACTCACGCCTGCTCTTGAGCCAGCGCCCGGATCACGGCAGGCAAAGCCGCCATCCGCTCATAGTGCGCACTCACCTTGGGGAAACGGCGGATATCCACCCCATCGGACGCAAGCCAGCCCGCAAAGGTAAACAGATAAATATCCGAAATGGTCAACGTCTCGCCAAACACCCACGGCCCCTGTAACCAACCCTCGATCAGATCAAAGCTGGCCGTCATATTCTCCGGGACTTTTTTCTTCAGTGCTTCGATCACATCGGCATCATCCGACCAGCGGATACCGCGCACACGATGGGCATGGGCGACATGCACCGTCGAGCTCAGGTAGCTGTTAAACGACTGCACCTCGGCCAAGGCATAGGGATCATCCAGCGGCGCGAGTTTCGCCTCGGGGTAGCTCTGCGCAATATACGTCAAGATCGCCGTCGCTTCGGTCAGCACACCACGCGTCGTCTGCAGCGCCGGCACACGGCCTTTAGGGTTGATAGCGAGATACTCAGGTGTGCGCTGCTCACCGGCAGCAAAGTTCAGTCGATGCAGCTCATACGTTGCACCCACCTGCTCTAGGGCGATATGAACGGCCAAGGCACAGGTATGGGGGGCATAAAATAGAATCATGACGCGCTCCTGATCAGGTGTGATGGTGAGGGAAAAGTTAACCGCTTGATCATTCGAGCATAGCATGCGGCTTTATCACAATATATAACGATCACTAAATAATATAAGTGATGGTGCTGGCCGTTATCCAATCAGCCTGAG
>JASLEL010000040.1 GCA_030151145.1 Aquirhabdus sp.
TCGGCGCTCTTGACCTCCGCTAATACGTTCTGACAGCGCTCATAGTAATGTGCACCGATCTCGGTCAGGTGATGCTGCCGCGTCGTCCGCTCGATCAGACGCGCACCTAAGCGCTCCTCTAGTGCCCGAATATGCTTGGCCACCATCGCAGGCGACAGATCAAACTCCTCAGCCACCGCCGCAAAGCTACCCTTCTCCACCACGCGCACAAAGACCGCCATGCTGGTCAAATGATCCATATTCCATACCCTGAGTATTGATTAAGCACACTCAATCATAGTTTATGCACTTTAGATCATCAATCATGCTGTGCGGGTCTGTTCTTCAAGACGAAACGCTTTCCTTCCCCATTTCGGAGCATTTCATCATGCGAGTTAAAACCCTTATTCATGCTCTGGCCTTCTGCGGACTCTGTAGTCCAACCTTGGCCACCCCTGCGCACACCAACTACGCCGATACCCGCGCACTGCCACCTGACTGGTACCCCGAGAGTCTCGCCGCCGACCCTGCAGGCAACCTCTATGTCGGCAGCTGGCGACAGGGTGCCGTCGTGCGTGTCAGTCCAGATGGCAAGACCTCCAAGATCATCGTCCCACCGGGCAGTAACGACATGACCAACGGTCAAGGCGTGCTGGTCGATGCCGAGCGACATACGCTTTGGGTCTGCTCAGGGAACTTTGGCTATGTCACAGTGCCTCGGCACCCGACTGCGCTCAAATCCTTTGACCTCGATAGCGGCAAACCTTTGCACAGCTATCCCTTCCCCGATGGCGGGCACTGCAATGATCTGGCGATGGATACGAGCCATAACCTCTATGTGACCGACTCACTGCATCCGCGTATCCTGCGATTGAAAGCTGGTCATGAGGCACTTGAAGTCTGGAAGACCGATCCGGCATTTGCGCTGGGCAAGGAAGGCTTTGATCTGAATGGCATTGCCATGGATGCCCATCACGGTCTGTATGTGAGTCTAGTGGCAGCGACCGATCATCTGCTGCATATCGACATTGGCTCCGATGGGCAGGCAGGCGCCGTAACCACAGTGACTTTTCCGCGCATACTCAAGAACGCCGACGGTATCCGCTATGCAGGACAAGACGCGCAGCATCATGATCAACTGGTGATCTTTGAAAGCAATGCCTTCGGCCATGATGGCCCCGATGGCGGTCAAATCAGCGCGGCAACGATCCATGCCGACGGGCAGGCGGGTGAATTGCAGACCTTGGTCACAGGGCTGAATGACCCGTCCTCCGGCCTGATCGATCATGGTCGGCTGTACTTCATCGAATCCAAGTATTCGCTGCTCTTTAGCCATGGTACAGCCGATGATACACACAATGTGCCGACTGGCGTGCCGTTTGATGTACAGTCGATCCCATGGCCGGCTGATCTTAAAGACAAGCCGTAATGGCAGGCATAAAAAAACCGCCATCTGATGGCGGTTTTTTAGATCAAGCGACTGTTACTTGCCGTACAGCGCCAGTGGCAGGTAGGCCACGATGATGAGGGTAATTGAGATCACCATCACCGGCAGCAGCCAGCGCTCATAGCGGTAGTAGAAGCTCTTGTGTCGAACTTCCGCATCCGCAGCATCCATCACCTCTTCGCTCACCACCTGACGAGTCAGGAGCTGGTTCAGGGCGACTGGTGGCAGCAGATAACCCAGCTCAAGCGCGGTCAGTACCATCATCCAGAAGTGGACCGGATCAATGCCGTTAGCATAGGCGATCGGGGCCAGCGTGGTCGATACCAGCAGCATCGCACCCATCGGCTCCATCACCATACCGATGAACACCTTAACCATGACCAAGAAGGTCATCGCAAGCCAAATGTTCGGGAAGTGATGCGGCAGGACATCCATCACGCCGGTACGTGATACCACACCCGCCAGACTCATGGACAGCGACATCAGCAGCAGCAGCGCGCCGATATGACCAATGGTCTCGTTGGTTGCGGTACGGATGGCGGTTTCAAAGTTGACGCGACGCTCAATACCGGTACGACGGTCATCATGCTCATTACCCGGCAAGGAACGACGATCAACCGGTGCAGGCGGGATGTTGCCACCCGGTGCGATGGTCACAGGCACGGCTGGTGCAGGCTCGCGACGGATCTTGTCGAAGAACACGACCGCCAGCATGACGAACGGCAGAATGTTTGCTGCGGTGTATTCGTCCAGCTTAGTGTCCAGCACGAAGCGGTAGAACAGCACGACCAGAACCATGATCACGACGTACGGTGATGGTGGAACCAGTGCACGCGCCATGGCAGGCAACGCGATACGCGGCGCAACCAGACGGTATTTCGGGCCACCCTTCTCACGCACCAGAAGTGACATGACGAGGAACAACGTGGACGACAGTGCGAACACATACAGACCATGACCATAGAGCTGGTCAGAGGTCACTTCTTTGTTCATTGCGGTGATCAGAATGATCAACAGGCAAGGACGCAGAACCACACCGAGCGAACCGGACATGGCGGTCGCAGCCAGCGCATACTGTTTACGGGCACCAGCGCCAGCGACTTCATGATAAATGATCGAACCAGCCGCCAGAATGAAGATACCCGATGCACCGGTATACGCGGTGGCAAGGGCCGCGAAGATCATGATGATCCAGGTCAGCACTTCAGGCGAGAAGCCCCATGGACGGAAGATATCGAGGAACATGTCCACGACACGTGTCTGGCGCAGCAGCATACCGATCCAGATGAACAGCGTCAGACTCAGGAACAGCGACGAATAGTCGGACAACTGACCCATGTAGATCAAGAGACCCGGATAGTAGCCCTGCAGGAAGAATACCGAACCTGCGACCACGGCCATGACGGCATACAGTGGAATCGACAGATAAGCCAAGATCCAGCTGCCGCCCGGTTTGGCATCCTTAGGCGTATTGAATGATTGCACGATACTGATCAGGGTCAGACCAATGAACAGCAGCAACCAGATGATGTTGATGGCCTTCGTCACCGGATCCATCTCAATCCCGGAGCGATACTGGCTGATCATGAAGAAGACAGCAGATACAGCACCAATGGCGTTACCAACGATGGTGGCACCAAAATAAACTTTATAATCCAGCACGCTTTGTGGCGGACGCAGGGTCAGGTGGTGACGATTCAGCGTCGTGGCCAGCGCCGCAAACGCAATCATCAGGATCAGCATGAAAGAGCGATACTGTGCACCAAAGTGGAACAGGTAGAAAAATGCTTCCTCAAAAGTACGATATGCACGCACCTGAGGGGTGATGTGTTTGTTGATGTTTGCAAACTGCGTGAATTTCTCTTTACAGATATCCAGTGCAGCTTGTTGCGAAGCTCTGATCTGAGCCGGATCTTTCTTGTCGCTGAACAGTCCGCCCAAGCCATCATCCTGAGCAGGTGCGGCCATTTCTTTCTGGACTAGCGCATCGATACTAGCATTGGGATCACAATCCGGTTTAGATGGTGTTGCACGCAGAAAGGAATACTGAATACCGGCATTGGTGTCATCAAACAGGACACCACCCATATGCAGGAGGCGACCATGGATCATTTCACCAGTATTGATCAGCAATGTTAAAATTAACAGACAAAACACAGGAAGCGTGGTCAACCACTCCATCCAGGTCCGACCTAAAGGCCCTTTAGGCCCGT
>JASLEL010000046.1 GCA_030151145.1 Aquirhabdus sp.
TAGACGCTGAGGCTTACCGTCTTCACGGCTGTACGAGATCTTGCGGATTTCAGCATCGGTGAGAGCCATAGGGGCAACTCCTATTAGGGGCAACTAAACTGCCCCCTATGTTGCCCCCTCATGATGCCGGATTGCAATAGATGCCCTCGGACGCATATGGACAACAAAAAGCCCCAAACTATTGCTAGCTGGGGCTTTTTGGACAGCATCGGATGCTATCGAACGCAAATATGGGGTGGCTAATGGGACTCGAACCCACGACAACCGAGATCACAACCCGGGGCTCTACCAACTGAGCTATAGCCACCATAGACACCAATGATGACCAGCTTGTAGAGACAAAACAGGTTTTCAGTGGTAAAACGATGCACGCATCAG
Source organism: Aquirhabdus sp. (assembly GCA_030151145.1). Classification (GTDB taxonomy): domain Bacteria; phylum Pseudomonadota; class Gammaproteobacteria; order Pseudomonadales; family Moraxellaceae; genus Aquirhabdus. The sequence continues at coordinate 379 of JASLEL010000046.1, forward strand.
ATCGGACAAGGCATGGCGCGCCTGGCAGGATTCGAACCCGCGGCCATCCGCTTAGAAGGCGGATGCTCTATCCAACTGAGCTACAGGCGCATAATCGTGATACAGCGAGCGACAGACGACTCTTGCACACACTGTCATACGACAACAGCCTACTGCAACATCAAGTGAAATCAGACCGAATATTGGTCGGAACGGTAGGATTCGAACCTACGACCCTCTGGTCCCAAACCAGATGCGCTACCAGACTGCGCTACGCTCCGAATAAACAGCTTATTTTTCACTACTTTACATCATCAGCGACTAGCGTCGCGATGGGGTGTATTCTAGGGAGTTCATACTGACACGTCAACTAGAAGGCGGATAATTTTACAACAGTTAAATCCTTTTTTCCAACTTTTAACCAAAAATAGTTTATTTTCAGCTCAAATCCGTTTTATTTGCGGTTCGCCTGCGTGAAATTGAGCATACGATCCAGCGAAACCTTGGCTTGCAGGCCCAATGCAGGCTCAACATGAATCTCCTGATCGCCGTGACGCAGCACATGCAAGAGGTTGTCCAGACTATTCATCGCCATCCATGGGCAGTGTGCACACGAGCGACAGGTCGCCCCTGCCCCTGCGGTCGGCGCTTCGATCAGGATCTTGTCCGGTGCTGCCTGCTGCATCTTGTAGAAGATGCCGCGGTCGGTTGCGACGATCATGCGTGGATGCGGCAGGGTCTGGGCCGCTTTGATGAGTTGGCTGGTACTGCCAACGGCATCAGCCAGCGCAATCACCGACTCTGGCGACTCCGGGTGGACAAGAATAGCTGCATCGGGATACAGCGCCTTCATCTGCTCTAGGCCACGCGCACGGAATTCCTCGTGCACGATACAGGAGCCATCCCATAGCAACATATCAGCGCCGGTTTTCTTTTGGATATAGCGTCCCAGATGCTGGTCAGGTGCCCAGATGATCTTCTCGCCTAGACTATCGAGATGCTCGACGATGTCCACGGCGCAGCTTGAGGTCACCACCCAATCGGCACGTGCTTTGACCGCTGCCGAGGTATTGGCATAGACCACCACGGTATGATCGGGATGCTGATCACAGTAGGCAGTGAACTCATCGACCGGACAGCCCAGATCCAGCGAGCACGTCGCCTCCAGCGTCGGCATGAGCACAGTCTTCTCTGGACTTAATATCTTGGCGGTCTCGCCCATGAACTTGACCCCCGCCACCATCAGCGTCGATGCCGCATGATCACGACCAAAGCGTGCCATCTCGAGCGAATCCGATACGCAGCCGCCAGTCGCCTCGGCCAGCGCCTGTAGCAACGGATCGGTGTAATAGTGCGCCACCACGACCGCATCACGTGCACGCAGCGCCTCACGGATCTCGTCAAAGCGCTCAGCACGCTCCAGATCGGTGAGCTTCAGCTCGCTGTTGTTGTGGTCAAAACCACTTAAGCGATCCAAATGGGATTTGACCACTTCTTTGGCATGATTGTCGATTAAGCTGGACATGGGACTACTCTAGACAGCAACTTAGGGGAAAAATCAGAACGCTTCTGGACGGGACATGATGCGCCCGTCCAGAGGAGATGCTTTTATTTTACAGGGTAGGATCACGAAATTCGACTACACGTTGGTGAAGGCGTGCCATACCGGATTGCAGTGCACGCTCAAGTACTGGCAGCATATCGACCGCCACTTCACTCGCCAGTTTCACAGCCGACAGGCCCAGCTTCTCACCCAGTGTCATTTTGCGGCGTGACTGGATCGCATAGACTTCATGAGTCGGCATCAACGACAGCAGGTAGCCATCGCTGGTCTGCAATTGATCGACGAGTTTGAGATTCAGGGCATCTTCGCCATACCAGTGCTCGCCAGTGGCGATAGTGCTGATATCCAGCGCCGGACGATATTTTTCGACAAAGTGCTTAAAGAGCTGATGGGTCTGCTCCAGCTCTTCGCCAAACTTCTCTTTGCCTTCGTCGGAGTTCTCACCAAACATAGTCACGGTGCGTTTGTATTTGCCTGCGGTATAGACATCAAAGTCGATCTTGAGCGACTGCAGCAGCTTGTGGAAGTTCGGCATCTGCGCCACAACGCCAATCGATCCGACCACCGCAAACGGTGCCGCCAGTATTTCCTGCGCGATACAAGCCATCATATAGCCGCCGCTTGCAGCGACTTTGTCTACACAGACGGTGAGGTGGAAGCCGGCCTCACGCAGACGGGCCAGTTGCGCTGCCGCGAGGCCATAGCCATGCACGGCACCACCGGGGCTCTCCAGACGCAGCACGACGCGGTCACGACCAGCACGGGCCAGCGACAGGATCACGGTAATCTCTTCACGTAAATGCTCAACAGCACTGGCCTGTATGTCGCCTTTAAAGTCGAGCACATAAACGCGGTTGCCGTCTTTACTGCGGACCTTGTGATGTTTGTCCTGTGTTTTTTTCAGTTGTTTTTGTTCCGCCTTGGTCAGCGCTGATCCCGCCAGAAAGCGCTGATGGGCCTCCAGACGTTCATTCAGATGCGTGATATGCATTTCCGACTGGAATTTGGGCATGTGAAATAACATGGTCAGGATACCTGTATAAAAGGACGGATATGAGGTCCGCTTAGAATGAAGTGTGCATGAATCACATCATTGAGCTAAATCCACATAAATTCAAGAGCCGCGGATCTGAATGTCGCCGTGTCAGACCAGCCGCAATGGTCGCTCTTCATGCGGATCATGAGCGTGGTCATGCGGCTCATCGCTATCGCAGACCTCGCCGTCTTTGCTGCCTTTATGGATATAGCCTGTACGCTCCTGCTCGGGCAGATGTGCCATCTCCCAAACCAAGACCGCTTGCATGGAAGTGGCACGCTGCTCAGGCGTCAGGCGTTCGCCATTGGGCCAC
>JASLEL010000065.1 GCA_030151145.1 Aquirhabdus sp.
CGGATGAGGTCACATGATATCAATCAGGCGATCTTTTGAATGTCGCATACAGCGGTACTGCTTGCTTTCATACCTATCCGCTTTTAGAGTCGGGAAACACACTGTACCTATCAGCCCAACGACGCCAAGGACTCCACCATGACGACAGGATTACTCCCCTATGATCTGATCCCGATCAGCGGACATGCCCCCGAAGATGTCGTGGTGGATACGGCGGGTCATCTGATCGTCGGCACCGATGATGGCCGGGTGCAGCGTATAAACCCCAAGACGGGTGCAAGACACACCCTCCTGCATACTGGTGGTCGCCCACTGGGTCTGGAAGCCTGTCGTGATGGGCGTCTGCTGATCTGCGACAGCCCCGGCGGCCTGCTCGAATGGCAGCCCGCGACACGGGAACTCAAGACATTGGTGCGAGAGTATCACGGACTAGCGCTGCCTTTTTGCAGCAATGTGGTCGCCGCGCAAGACGGCGTGATCTACTTCAGCAGCTCCACCGACCGCTACACCATCCATGAGTGGAAAACCGACCTGATCGAGCAGATCCCGACCGGACGGCTGTTTCGTCGCGATGCCGATGGTCAGGTGACGCAGTTGCTAGGAGAGCTGTACTTTGCCAATGGTCTCGTGCTGGCGCCTGATGAATCGTGGATCATCGTCGCCGAGTCAGGTGCCTATCGGCTGCGCCGTCTGTGGCTGACGGGCCCCAAGGCCGGGACGAACGAGGTCTTTGCCGAGTTGCCTGCCTTCCCGGATAATTGCTCACTGAGCCCAGATGGCCTGATCTGGGTGGCATTGGCTGCACCCGCCATGCCCATCATGAAACTGCTCAAGAAAGCCCCACTTGCACTGCGCCGTATCATCGCGCGCCTGCCCGATCACGTGCAGCCCAAGCCGCAGCGTGTCGCATGGGTACGCGCCTATGCAGCCGACGGCCGTCTCGTGCATGACTTCAAGTGGACCGATGGTCGCTACAGCATGGTCACGGGTGTCTGCCAGTCTGGTGATACGGTGTATTTAAGCAGTCTGAATGAGCGGTCGATTTTTCGTTTTCAACTGCCGCGCTGACCCGCATACACCAGCAAAGCCCAGTCAGTGGGCTTTCTCATTGGCAGGGCATGCACCGATCCAGCGAGCATCACTGACCATACTCATCTCACGCGCACCCGACGGCGTCTGCATATGCATCTTCATCTCCTGACGATAGGCACTGTCGCCGTTCATAGTGATTTCGACATGGATGGTGGCATCTTTGCAGGAGATATCACTGATGATCGTGTTGCCCACTTTGTTCCAGTGATTGTCCGAACACTCCATTGGCCTTTTTTTCTGACTTTGTTTGAACAGCTCCTCGGTATCCTTCGACGTCTTCTGTTTTAGACAGATTTTAGTAGTCGTTTCCACGGGTTTGCCGCCAGGTGCACCGGGCATGTTCATTTTACTGGTCATCTGCCACTCACCGCCTTTGATTGACGGAAAATCAATCGCATATGCAGGCATACCAACCATCAGGGTAACGGCAGCAATCATCAGACTCGATTTCATTTTTTTCTCCCTTAAATACAACTACAGAATCTCCCGCTTCTGCAGTACAGAAGCTTCCCCAGCCTAAGATCATGCACCTAAAAGATGTCATATCAAAGTCAGCAAGGACAGAGACAGTGCATCCTTTATTTATCCGTCAAGCACGCTTGACCATTCAGATAAATATATAATTATATTAAATTTATAAAAATAAATGAGTTGACGCTGCATGGCATCAGCCAAGGGCAGAAAGCGTTTTACAGTTTGATACAATCCTCTCTACCAGACAAAATCCTCGCTCAGACTCCATATCTTCTGCCGATTGATATGCAAGACTGCGGAGAAGCCACTCGGTATCCAAATGACCAAGCCTTTGTCGATAATATGACACTCCATTTCAGGTGATCGACCCGGTAATTTGGCATGCTGATGCCAATGGACATCCAGCGCTGAGGCGACAGCACGATCTCATCCGTCGACGGCTCCATATAAACCGTGAGCGGATTTTGCGTTGTATTCTTAAACCTTAAATTCATCATTGATTTGTCCTTATGCCATCTCCATCTTGATCAAAACGGGATGCACGCGAATCGGACTATCCGAAAGGTTGCCGATACGATATGCTGTCAGTTCATGAAGATAGTCTCAAACCTGATAGCAGGCAACACTGCTGTGTCATTCCCGATAGTGCGCAAGACACCCCTTATTCTTTATATCCAGATGTAGACCATGACCACACCGCTCATTCCCCTCTGGCTTAAGCCTCAGCACCTGCAAGGCATGAAGCGGGGCATCGAAAAAGAATCCCTGCGCATGCAGGCCGACGGCTTTCTGGCGCAGACCGATCATCCAGACGCTTTAGGCTCGGCGCTGACGCATCCGCGCATCACCACCGACTATTCCGAAGCGCTGATGGAGCTGATCACGCCGACCTTTGATAGTCCTGAGGCGGCACTGGACTGCCTGCGCGAGCTGCATCAGGTGACCCATCAGGCCCTACCCGAGGGTGAGACGCTGTGGCCCTTGTCCATGCCCTGTATGCTGGACAAAGACGAAGATCGCATCCGTCTCGCCCAGTACGGCTCCTCCAATCTCGGCCAATTCAAGACCCTGTATCGTCGGGGTCTGGGCGTGCGCTATGGTCGTCGGATGCAGACCATCGCAGGCATTCATTACAATCTCTCGTTCCCGGACAGCCTATGGCAAGCATGGCAGGCCGAGGAGTCCGCAGGCTATGATCCCCTGATCAACAAACTGCCCGACGACTGCAAGACCTCAGCCGACCAGTCCCCTAAAGACTTCGTCAGCGGTAAATACTTCGGTCTGGTGCGTAACTTCATCCGCCTGACGCCGATCGTGATCTACCTCTTGGGTGCCAGTCCAGCGGTCTGTGCCTGCTTCCTGCGCGGTCGCGAACATCACTTGCAGCCACTCATGGACGGCACGCTCTACCTACCGGAGGCCACCGCGCTACGCATGGGTCGCCTCGGCTATCAGAACAGCGCCCAGCGCAGCCTCGGCATTCATTACAACTGCCTGAAGGCCTATGTAGCAGGCTTAAAGCGCGCCATCGGCACCCAGTTCCCTACCTTTACCGCGCTGGGCTTGGATGATGCGCAGGGTGAGCCGCTGCAGATCAACGATCACATCCTGCAGATTGAAAACGAATACTACAGCCTGATCCGTCCCAAGCAGATCGCCAAGCCCGGCGAGACGCCGTCTGAAGCGCTGGATGCCCGCGGTGTGGCCTACGTCGAGCTACGCGCCGTGGATCTCGACCCGTTTGCCGATATCGGTATCCGCCTTGAGACGGCCAGCTTCCTCGAAGTCCTTGCGCTGTATTGTCTCTTAAGCCCGAGCCCAGCCTTGCTCTATGGCGAAGAAGACCTGATCGCGCGCAATCAGGCGCTCATCGTCGATCAGGGTCGCAAGGCCGGTATCGAGATCGAGACGGCCCATGGTCCAGTCGACTTCCATCTCTGGATGCAACAGCATCTGGATGCCATGGCACCTCTGGCAGCACTCCTGGATGAGGCCCATGGCGGGCAAAACTACACGGCGGGCCTGGCCCTGATGCGCGCTCGCGCCGCCGATCCAGAGCTGACCTTATCTGCGCAAGTGCTGGCCGAGACACGCCTGCATGGCAACTGGCGCTTCGGTCATAGCCTCGCCCAAGGCTATGCGGCGGCATTCAATGCTGCACCGATCCCTGCGGCCATTGCAGACGTATACAAAACCATGGCGGCACAATCGAAACTACAACAGTCACAGATTGAAGAAAGCGATACGATGCCGTTTCACGACTATGTCGAGCAATGGCGCAAAACCGGTCACGCCGCCGTCATTGCTGAAGCCAGTGAGGCGTAACATCGCGCTCACGGTGTACATCAACGCTCAATTTGCATGAAGGGATGCACCTGCTGTTTGACACCGCAGGTGCTGCTCACTTGAAGGAACGTCATTCATGGTTCAACACGCGTCCATCCGCCGCACTGAACGCGGCGCGATCAGCTATCGTATGGTCTGTTTGCTGTTGTTTTTGGCCAGTGTCTGTGGCATTGGTTTTGCGCTGTATTTGCAGTTTTATCAGCACTTGGAGCCTTGTCCGCTGTGTATTTTTCAGCGCATCGGTCTCGTCGCTATGGGTGTAGTCAGTCTGATCGCCGCCTTTCACAATCCCAAAGCACTGTGGCTGCGCCGTCTCTACAGCGGACTTGCAACCTTGGGTATCCTATGGTCGGTGGCCGTCGCCTCGCGCCATGTATGGATCCAGCATCTGCCGCCTGAGGACGTACCAGCCTGCGGTCCCGGCCTTGACTACTGGCTGCAGACCTTCCCGATCGACAGCGTGATCAAGAAAGTCCTGCATGGCTCAGGTGAATGCGCCAAGGTCGACTGGACGCTGCTCGGCTGGTCACTACCGCATTGGGCGTTGATGTTCTTCGTCGGGCTCCTGCTGATCAATCTCTATCAGCTCATCCGCCGCACGCGCTAATCCTGTCTTCGAGGCGCATCTGATCGGGCGCGCCTCAGCGCACCCAGCGCACCACATATTCTTCCAGCTCCTCAGGATCGACCTCCGTCTCGGGTATACAGCGCCCGGCGACGGATTTTTTGGCTTTTTTCACACTGTCGGCATGTCCTGTGATCAAGGGATGCCAGTTTGGCAGCGCCTTACCCTCATAGATACGCCGATAGGCGCAAGACGGCGGCAGCCATTTAAAGAGCGGCACCGCCTCCGGGGTCAGTTGCAGGCAGTCCGGTACGCGGCTCTTGCGATGCGCATAGTCGCTGCAGCGCGCCGTCTTTGTATCCAGCAGCATACAGGACACCTTGGTATAGACCACCTCGCCGCTGTCGTCATCCTCAAGCTTGACCAGACAGCACAGACCACAGCCATCGCACAGCGCTTCCCACTCGGCTGAATTCAGCTCAGACAAGGTGTAGTGCCGCCAGAATTTGGGACGCAAAGCAGGCTCAGACACCGCATCTACGGCGGAAGCCTCCTGCACAGATTCAGAAAGTATAGGGGACGTCATGGACGGACCTCCTTTTAAACAAAAACGCTTCGATCACCTCGACATTATACGTGATCGACGCACACGGGATAACGCAGGAATATCACACTGAGCGGCTTCATCGTTTTTCGTCATGAGACTTAACCGGATAAATGATCAACTCTGTGCTGCATCTGCGCTACAGTCAAAGCACAGTATTGTCTGTCATGGAGTAGTGCCCGATGTCCACACCTTCCGCCACACGACCACCCTTGCCGCCCTTTACCCGTGAATCCGCCATAGAGAAGATCCGCCTCGCCGAGGACGGCTGGAATTCGCGTGATCCCGACCGCGTGGCGCTGGCCTATACCACGGACACCCAGTGGCGAAACCGCGCCGAGTTTGTGCATAGCCGCGAGGAGGCACGCGCTTTCCTTGCGCGTAAGTGGAATAAAGAGCTGGACTATCGCCTGATCAAAGAGCTGTGGGCCTACACGGATAACCGCATCGCCGTGCGCTATGCCTATGAATGGCGCGATGACGCCGGTAACTGGTTTCGCTCCTATGGCAATGAGAACTGGGAGTTTGATACGCAGGGCCTCATGCACAGGCGCTATTCCAGCATCAATGATCTGCCAATCAAGGCTGAAGCGCGGCTGTTTCACTGGCCTTTGGGGCGTCGTCCGGATGATCATCCCGGACTCAGTGAACTGGGGCTCTAAGACGCACGCAACGGCGCTTTAAGCGTACTCATCCTGCTTCAAATCAGCCAGCATGCGCAACACCGCTGCTGCAAAAACAACAAAGCCATTTGATCACTCAAATGGCTTTGCTTCTCTGGCTCATCAGACCCGCTTATTCTTCGCGACGCGGCGCTAAAGCAAGGTATGTGGCCGGATTCTGACGCGCACCGTTATACAGCACTTCGTAGTGCAGATGCGGGCCTGTACAGCGACCGCTGCAACCGACACGCGCGATTTCCTGATCTTTCTTCACATGGTCGCCCACGGACACCAAAATACGCGAGGAATGGCCGTAGCGCGTCACATAGCCGTTACCATGGTCGATCTCGACGAAGTTACCATAGCCGTTCTTCCAGCCGGCATAGACCACGACACCGGTACCGGTGGCATAAATGCTTGAGCCATACGGCGCAGCAAGATCGATACCCGGATGAAACTCGCGACCGCCCAGCGTGCGATAGCCATAAGGCGAGGTCACTTTGGCATTGGCGACCGGCTCAACTGCCAGAATGTCGCGCAGTTGCAGCTTGCTGTCTGGATTTGCCGTCATCGATTGATTGAGACTCTGCAAACCGGATTCCCGGCGTGCGGCCTGATCGGCAATCTGGTTAATGGTATCGGAGATCCGGTCTGAACGGGACACAGGCTCCGCATCATCCGGATCAAAGTCACCGCCTACACCGGCCAAACTGTCGTGCTGATGCGACTCAGCGAGATCGGCGGCCACGAGACCTGACTGTTCCAGACTGCGATTCAGATCGGCTTGCTGCTGCCACAGGCGCAACGAGGGACTGGTATCCTGACCGTGCACTTGATTGAACACGCTCACCTGAATTGGACTGACATTATCGGCGTTGATTGCGGTGAGGTCCGAAGACACCGGTACCGCTGCAAAACCACTGGAGGCGACCAGTACACTGCCCAAAACCAGTGTATTGACAACCGAACAGATACGCTTGACGCGTAACACCATCACTTGCATAAAAACCTCATTCAACTCGGGACGCCAGACATCCGCGATGACACAACACCGCTTGCTGTGACAAGGTCAATTCCGCTATCGTAACCGCTGTAGGGAGGTAGCAAGATAAATGCCACTGCCTCTGGCGGTCTGGATGTTTTACAGCCACTTGATCGTGTCTGCCGCATCCCGATGCCGATCCTATATAAAGGAACCTTGCCACATTTGCTTGTGAGTCTTCACGCATGAAACATCCTGTTCAGCCTTTTCATAAACATGCGGTCTATAGAGACGGCGCCAAGGCTTCTGAAACTTCCTGCATTCCAAGCAAACTAAAAATGATCCAGTCGCATATCGACGATCTGAACCGCTTAACTGGGCTGGCGTTGCCTGTCCTGTTGCGTTTTTTGCCTGCACAAAACCACTGGCAGGTTGCTTCGCTGGATGGCGAAACCTTGAGTATCGCAACAGAACATTTTGCTGCGGCAAGCAGCCTCAGGTACATACAGCATCAAGTCATCAAGGTGCTTCAGCAAATTCCTGAATTTGCCTCGGTGCAACACCTGAAAGTTGTGATAGAGACCCAGCCCAAGCCTAAAACGGTGACCCGCAAGGCCCTGCCTGCACTCACTCCGGAGATTCGACAGACGCTGGATGACGCTGCATCCATGTTTCAAGATGCCGATATTAGCGAAACATTTCGGCGTCTGGCAAGAAAACAATGATGAACGGGTACGAAAACGTTACAGTGTAACTACCCATAGAATCACGGGCAGAAGTGTTATTTTTGATTATTTTTTATGCAAAATCACCGCAGTAATGCCTATTATTCCGCAGAAATATAGGAAATCGGACATTGATTCTTGTCATCAAATGTCACAATTTCGTAGGCGTCAGGACGGTCCAACAGCGCGCGCAGGAGCTGGTTGTTGAGTGCATGACCGGATTTATAGCCGTCAAACTGACCGATAATGGGATGACCAAACAGGTAGAGGTCACCCACCGCATCCAGCATCTTGTGCCGGACAAACTCATCGGCAAAGCGCAGACCGTCTTCATTGACGATGCCATGATCATCGACCACGATGGCATTGTCGAGACTGCCACCTAAGGCGAGATTATTGGCCTGCAGATACTCAATGTCGCGCAGGAAGCCAAACGTGCGAGCGTGGCTCAGCTCTTCGACATAAGACGTGGTCGAAAAATCCAGCTCGGCATGGTTATGCGCTTCATCAAAGGCCGGATGATCAAAATCAATGGTGAATTTCACCCGGAAGCCGTCATGTGGCACAAACGTGGCACGTTTGTCCTGCACGGTGACCTCGACGGGCTTGATGATCTTGGCAAAACGCTTGGGTGCATCCTGCTCGGCAATACCGGCGGTCTGCAGCAAGAAGATGAAGGGACCGGCACTGCCATCCATGATCGGAATTTCAGGCGAAGTGACATCGATCATGACATTGTCGATGCCGAGGCCCGCAAGCGCGCTCATCAGATGCTCGACAGTCCCGATACGCACCCCATCGACTTCCAGATTGGAGGACATGGTGGTCTCATGGACAAGTAGGGCTTGTGCTGGAATCTCAACAGGCGGATCAAGGTCTGTACGCCGAAAAACAATCCCGCCATCTACAACATGCGGACGTAAAGTCAGATAGACTTTTTGACCGCTGTGCAGTCCGACACCGGCGGCACGGATCGTTTGCCGTACGGTGCGTTGTCGGAGGGCTTTGTTGATCATATTATTTCAAAATATTACAAAATTACTCCATCGTAGCACCTATTTACGACGCTGCCAACTGGCATTGGCATGCAATGTGCGTTTTCTCACACCCCTGTGATGTTTTCGGCCTATAAAAAAGCCCGACTTTGAAAAGACGGGCTTTTTGGGAACCGGATGCTTGAGACCGATGAACGGCCTAGGGCATGCAGACTCAGCGCTTTTGCTGGTTGCGCAGGAAATCTTGAATGCGCAGACCACCGCCAGCGCGTTCGGCCGCAGGGGCTTCCTGAGTCGGCAGTGGTGCATTGAGGCCTGAATGGCGGCGGTCAATGGCAGGTGCTTCACCATCATTCTGCAGCGGCTGCTGTTCACGACGCGGTGCCGCACGGCGGGTCGGTGCAGTCTGATCGTTACGGCTTAAGCCGGTCGCGATGACGGTGATACGCAGTTCTTCACCTGCATCTGGATCAACGACCATACCGTAGAAGATGTTGGCTTCGTCGAAGTCGGTGATCTGATTAATCACATCGGCGACTACGTCGAACTCGTGCATCATGATGTTCTGGGCGGTGATATTGACCAGGAGACCCTGTGCGCCTTGCAGCAGGACATTGTCCAGCAGCGGGCTGCGGATGGCCATTTCGGTAGCCAAGCGCGCGCGATCATCACCACGCGCACTGCCGATGCCCATCATGGCATGACCGCGTGCCGTCATGGCGGAGCGGATGTCCGCGAAGTCGATGTTGATCATACCGGGATTGATGATCAGGTCGGAGATGCCGCGCACCGCATTCAGCACCACATCGTCGGCACGCTTGAATGCATCGACCACGGAGATGTTGCTATAGACGCTCATCAGTTTGTCGTTGGGGATGGTGATCAGCGAGTCGACATATTGCGACAGCTCTTCGATGCCTTGCTCGGCAGCCTGACGGCGGCGTTTACCTTCAAAGCCAAACGGGGTGGTCACGACTGCGACGGTGAGGATGCCCATTTCTTTGGCGATCTCGGCGATCACGGGTGCAGCACCGGTCCCGGTACCACCACCCATACCGGCGGTGATGAAGACCATATCGGAGCCCTGCAGGATCTCACGGATACGCTCATGCTCTTCTTGCGCAGCCAGACGGCCCACTTGCGGATCGGCGCCAGCGCCCAAGCCACGGCTGGTCTGCATGCCGAGCTGGATGCGATGCCCGGCGGACATGCGATCCAGCGCCTGACGGTCGGTATTGGCACAGACAAACGAGACGCCTTTGATGCCTGAGCGCACCATGTGTTCAATGGCGTTACCGCCACCACCACCCACGCCAATCGCGGTAAAGCGTGCCAGTCCGTAGTTGTCTGTATTGTCGTCTTGCACCAATGTATATGCAGACATGGTGTGGTTCTCCAAAATAATTACAAAAACATGCCAATATCAATAAAAGCAAAATCGACCCGCAGAGGATGTACGAACATGTCAGGAAAATGGTTACCGTAGTGCTTCACGACCTTCACCTTCATCGCACGATCATACGTTTAAATTCTGTTTTACATGCCCTTGCTGTCCGACAAACCGGCATCACACGATGCCCCTGACCAATAGGCCAATCGCCCTGACAGCATGCAAAAAACCGCCATGCACCTCTGCATGACGATCCAATCGCTTATTCCATACCATCCCTGAGATGCAAGCCCGGTATCCTGCCAGGCCTTAAAATACGGATTTCAAGAGATCCACGACACGGCGCCATGGCGTGACCATGAGACGGTTGACGATCTGTTCGCCACGTCCGGCATCGCGATCATTCTCTTCGCTCCAGCGCTGGTTTTCGCTCTGGCTATAGAGCAACAGACCACTGGCACTGGCAAAGATCGGTCGATGCAGCAACGGCTTGCGGTCATCGCGAATCTCGACGCTGGCTGGATGGTTGCCGAGATGCACAGAGACGCCCAATGTCTCACGGGCTAGGCTCACGATGCCTTCGATCTGGCAGGCGGCACCCGCAAGAACTGCGCCATGACGCAAGACACCAAAAGCGCCCGAATCCAGCAGCAGATGGCGCACATCGGTGAATATCTCTTCGTAGCGGGCGATGATGATATCCGCCAGATCCATACGGCTTAAGGTGAGGCCGGGACTGGTGCCCATGCCCGCCACATGAATCATCTGATCGGCGCGAATCAAATCGCGATTGACACCACCATAGCGGACCTTGAGGCTCTCGGCCTGTTCGGTCGAGGTCTGCAGCACCGAGGCGATGTCGCGTGTGACATTATCGCCACCACAAGGCAGGGAATGACTTAACACCAGCCGGTTTTCCAGATAAACCGACACTTCGGTGGTCGCCGCACCGATGTCGATCAGGCACACGCCATATTCTTTTTCGTCCGGCAGCAAAGTCGACTCTGCCGTCGCCAGATGCGAGATGACCATGCGCTCAACCCCGATATTGGCGATCTTGAGCGCCTTGTCGAGATTCTGCATGGTGCCGCTGGGCAGCATCATCAAATGATAATGCCCGGTGATGGTGGTGCCGACCATGTTAATCGGATATTCGGCCCATTCGTCGCTATCGTCGATCGAGACGCCGAGCGGGACCGCATTGATCAGGTAATGCGTCGGCAAGAGGTGGCTGCTCTTGGCCATCTCCAGCGTCCGGACGATTTCAGCCGTCGTGATATTGCCATTTGCAATCGGTGTGCGGCCCGATGCATTAAAACTCTGCATTTCGGGACTGGGAATCGAAACCCAGGCACTGTGGATACGGCAGTCAGCCATGTCTTCCGCCAAGGCGACCGCTTCCTTGATCGCGGAAACCACCTTGTCCATATTGCTGATCATGCCTTTGGTCATGCCGCGATTGCTGGCATGGCCCAGTCCAATGACCTCGATCCGATCTGCTGCGTGTACTCGGCCCACGAGCACAGCCACTTTATGTGTGCCGATATCGATGGCAACAATGGTCGGTATCGTTTCAGTTTCGCTCATTTCCACAGCCTATTTGTGTTGCTACAGTCTATCGTGATCTCATTATTTTGTTGCATTTACCGTACCGTTACCTGACGGACGGTAAGCCTTGTGCCATCAAAGCGCAGCCCCGCTCGCCGTTGTCCGCGTTTGCGCGGCCGGGGCCTGAACAGCAGGCTGAACCGCCGGTGCACTTTGGGGTACATTGCTGGTCGCCGCGACCGATACGGCATGCACCGCACCCCACTGGAGCGCCATGCCGTTGCGATAGCGCAGATCGACTGCGGCAATGCGCGGCCATAACTCGCGGAGTTTATCGTCGCGCTGACCCAAATCGCTGAGCCGCTGCAGTTTCAGATTGGTTTGCTCCTGATCGACGATCACGCGCAAACCGGTATCAAACGCCATAAACCAAGTCATACGATCCGTGAGATACAGCTCGTTCAGCCGAATACCCAAGGGTGCAAACCATTGGTTAATGCGCTGAAACTGCTGCATGATCGCCACAGACTGACTGACCGGACCATGCAGGAGCGGCAACTCGGGATGATCATGCTGACCAGCATCGCTAAAGATCGCGCCATCGCCGCTCAAGAGTCGGCCACTGCCCCAGCGGGCGATCGGCTGTCTTGGGATCACGCGGATCAGCAGGCCATCCGGCCAGTGACGGGTCACGGTGACACTGGCAACCCAAGACTGACGCAATGCCGTATCGCGAATCCGCACCAGATCCGCCGTAAAATAATTCTCATGCACCAGCGGCTGAATGCTGGCCTGCAAAGCCTGCACTTCGGGTGCAGTCAGATCGCCAGTGATGATCACTTCGGCAACCGGCGCATGACGTAGCCGATGCACGACACCCCACACCCCTAAAGCACAGCCGATCAAGGCAGCCACGATCAAGAGCCAGCTACCAAGACCTGACAGGCGGCTGCCCAGACTCATCTCTTGAGTCGCATCCGACGCAGATCGACGTCGCAGGGAGGAGGGGATTTGAGCCATCACGCGATTCTCGGCCTCATCTTTAGCCTGCGACAGCGGCAGGGGTCGTCGCCGTAGTCACTTGCGGCAGGGTCTGGCGCAGGATCTCGACACACAGGGCAGGGAAGTCAAAGCCGACCGCACGCGCCGCCATCGGCACCAGCGAATGATCGGTCATGCCGGGTACGGTATTGACTTCGAGCAACCAAAAACGGCCCTGTTCATCCTGCATGGCATCGACACGTCCCCAGCCGGTCGCGCCTACAGCTTCGAAAGCACGCAGCGCGAGGTCTTGCAGGGTTTTTTCTTCAATATCGGTGAGTCCGGACGGAATACCATACTGGGTATCGTTACGGATGTATTTGGCCTCATAGTCGTAGAAAGCGACGTCTTTGGGTGGTTGCAGGCGAATGACAGGCAGCACACGACCATTCAGCATGGCAATCGTAAACTCGCGACCGGTGATCCATTGTTCGGCCATCACCACAGCATCGTGGCGGGCAGCGGCGCGATAGGCCGGCTCAAGCTGCTCAAAGGTCTCGACCTTGCTCATGCCCACGCTTGAGCCTTCATGCACGGGTTTGATAATCAGCGGCAGACCTAAGTCACGTACGACAGCAGCAAAGTCGGTCGCGGCATCCAGCAGACGGTAGTCGGCAGTCGGCAGACCAACGCCACGCCACAGTTGTTTGGTACGGACTTTATCCATGCCGAGCGCCGAGGCCAGAATGCCCGATCCGGTATAGGGGATCTGCATCCACTCCAAGAGACCCTGAATCTGACCGTCCTCGCCACCACGACCATGC
>JASLEL010000092.1 GCA_030151145.1 Aquirhabdus sp.
CGGATGAGCGCGGCACGCCGCACCAGTCGGCGAAGAAGGCACACAACGCCTGATTGGCTTTACCATCAACTGGCGGTGCAGCCAGACGCACACGCAGCCATGTGATCGCCTGCTGGGAGGCCGGATGCAAACCCGGCTCAAGCCCAAGGACTTCGGTTTTTTTGGCGCCGGGCTGAACTTTCACCCAGATTGACAGAGAAGCGACAGACACGCCTAACTCATCAGGCTCATTGCAAGGAAGCTATAAGAATGCGACAGCAGCATCCGCAACACCATGATGACCACAAGCGCGATAAATGGTGAGAGGTCTATCGGCCCCAGATCGGGCAATATGCGACGGAATGGCCCATAAATTGGCTCAGTCATCTGCATGATCAGTACCACAAACGGCGTCGGCGACTGGGTAAACAGCAGGATAAAACTCGCCAGAATCGATACGTAGATCAGCACCTTGCACATCCACAGGAAGTCATCCAGCAAGGTAAAAACCAAACGCAAAACCAGCACATCCGGCCCAAAGTTCACACTGCCGCCCAAGAGTGCCGTCCCGCTGATATCGATCAAACGCACCAGCACGATCAGAATCAGCGCTGCCAGATTGATGCGCCCCTGCCCGACCGTCGGCAGAATACGACTGAACACATCGACAACCGACGTCGCTTTGACCGTGGACATCACAATCGGATTATAGGGATCGACTTGTGTCAACTGCATCATGAAGCGCAGGAACAGTAATAACATCGCCACGCCTGTCGCGATATTAAAAATCTCAAAAACCAACGAATCCATACTTTCAAGTCCTTCACAAGAGACTGATATTTAACGCTGAATGCAGGCAGTATTCACCCTGCATCCGTACAACCTCATTCACATCAGCGTGTTGACCTTTAACCGCCTGACCATTAACCGGCAGATAAAGCCTCGCTGCGACGCGCTGCGGCATTCAGAGCTTCGATGATCTGTTCATGCACATGATGCTGGTCCAGATGCTCGATGGCGGCCGCCGTCGTGCCATTGGGCGAGGTTACTTTTTGACGCAGGCGCGTCGGGCCGTCTTCACTACTGATCGCCATCTGCGCTGCACCCAGTGCTGTCTGCAGCGTCAGCGCCTTGGCCGTCCGCTCATCCAGACCCTGTGCCACGCCAGCGGCGATCATGGCTTCCATCAGATAAAAGAAATACGCAGGACCAGAGCCCGATACCGCCGTCACAGCATGCATCAGGGCTTCGTCATCCACCCAGAGGGTGAGACCCGTCGCCGACAGAATAGCCGTCGCACGCTGACGATCGATTTCACTTAAGCTAGGCGGCGCATACAGCCCCGTCGCGCCCGTCTGCACCAGTGCCGGGGTATTTGGCATGGCACGCACGAGACGCTGATGACCATCCAGACCACGCGACAGCGTCGCAAGACTAATGCCTGCGGCGATCGAAATCACCAGTTTATTTGCAACCAGCGGCGCAATCTCACTGAGCACGGTCTGGATGATCTGCGGCTTGACCGCAAGCACCACGACATCGGCATTATGCACGGCATCTACCGCACGCTCACATGCACTCACCCCGCGTACCGCCAGAAACTCGCGCACCTCAGGTACGGGTTCAGCGACACGAATCATGGTCGCAGGCAGCCCTTCAGCCAGCAGGCCGCCGATCATCGCCTGTGCCATATTGCCACCCCCGACAAAGGCAACCACTTTGGTTGTATCAATCGGCGATTTTCCTACTTGTGCACTCATGCTTGCTATCCGGTTGCTTTTAAAATAGTCAGTTAAATGGTTTGTTTACGATCTTTTACAATGTCAAACGGCGGCGACAGCGTCCACACGACGGGCCACGCACAATCTCACCAAAAAAAGGGGAATTTCCATAAAGGGTCACAGTATGCATGACCTGCATGCCATACGCATGACAGCAGCCGAGGCATTCACAGCAATGCTACAAAAAAACCTTTATGATCAACTCTCCATCGCACTTACGTAACCAGCCTCATCCGGCACATGCTGCAGTGTCCAGCCATGATCCTGTGCCTGATCTGCCACAAGCCAGCAGCCGCTCGCGCTGAGCAACGCCAATGGCAAGTTGTCTTGCGTTTCCAGAATCTGTACCTGCTCACGCTGCCATGGGGGCAGGTGCAGACTTTGCAGGATCTTCTTCAATGGCCAGCGGCCGACGCGACCCGCCAGATGCAGACGCTCGCCCGCCATACGGGGGCGCAAATGCAAAGGCTGGTGGAACCATTGCTCAGACAGCCCGTCCTGTCCCGGCTCGACCTGAGCGACACGCCATGCACCTGACGCCAGACGCAGCACCTCCCCCCACTGCAGTACACACACCTGAGCAGATGCCACGATCAACGGGTCAGGCAGGCGATAGATCCGCCTCCGATAGCGCCGGAATTGCACACCGATCAGTGCATCGGTCATCTCCGGCGGATAATCCACATCTGCGGACAAGGATAATTCATCCAGTCGCCAATCCACACGCGGCTCGGCGTCCATGTCTGCGGTCATCATTTGCCGGACCGCCTCCACACGTCGATAAGGCGGCGGATACACCGCACAGCCCTGCATCCAGCGCGCCAGCACCCAGCGGACTCGGGCATCCGACAGCGTCTGCAGACAGTCAATCTCAAGAGCACCATCCACCGCCTGCACTGACGCCAGATCTACCTCACCTTGCGCAGTCACGATTTCCGCGGCATCCGCCATCAAGGCAGCCGTGCGCCCCATCGCGGCCTCAAACCCAGGCCATTCCTCACGCAGCATCGGCCAGATTTTTTGCCGCAGCACAGCACGCTCATAGTGCAGATCATGATTAGCCGGATCATCGACCCAGCTTAAGCCCTCAGCCTCAGCATAGCGCTGAATCTCATCACGAGGGACAGTCAGCAAAGGCCGACAGATCGTCAGACCATCGCGGCATGACACTTGCCGCATCGCCGCCAGACCACTGACACCACTGCCGCTCAAGAGTCGCATCAGCACAGTCTCAGCCTGATCCTGCTGATGATGAGCCAAGACCAGCACCTCATCGGGTGCGATCACTGTTTGATAGGCCCGATAGCGCGCTCGTCGCGCCTCTTGCTCCAGATTGCCCGAGGCGACACGGACCTGTCGACTGATCACCTCTAGCCCCAGCGTCGCACCCTGTGCGAGCACCTGTGCAGCCCATGCACCGGATGCAGCCTGTAGCTGATGATCCACATGCACCACACGCAGACCAAACGGATATGCCGCATCCGTACGCAGGCGACTCAAGGCCCACAGCAAAGCCATCGAATCCAAACCGCCGCTACAGCCCAACAAAAAACGCTGACCCGGCGCAAACCGTTTCAGCGTTTCCTGAATCTGGCGCTCAAGCGTGGTCAGGCTCATGTCCAGCGCTCACGCGATCATCTCAATCATGACCACCATTATGGCTTGGGCAAAGCAGGCGTCTGGCTGCTGAAACCTTTCAGCCGCTCATAACGTGCGTCAAGCAATGCATCCACCGGCAAGGCACTCAAGGTGTCCAGCCAGCGCGTCAAGGCAACGCGCAGTCCATTGACGGTCACATCCGGTGTCAGATGAGCACCTTCGCCCTCAAGGATCACCTCATCGATCAGGCCCAAGGCTTTCAGCTTGTTAGCCGTCAGTGCCAGCGCTTCACTCGCACGGGCGGCCTGCTCGCTGGTCTTCCACAGGATCGAGGCACAGCCCTCTGGCGAGATCACTGAATACATGCTGTTTTCTAGCATCAGGACTTTATCGGCCACACCAATCGCCAGCGCTCCGCCAGAGCCGCCTTCACCGATCACGGTTGCAATCACCGGCACTTTCAGTGTGGACAGCTCTGCCAGATTGCGTGCGATGGCTTCAGCCTGACCACGCTCTTCTGCACCCACGCCCGGATAAGCACCCATGGTATCGACAAAGGTCAGCACCGGCAGACCAAAGCGCTCCGCCATATGCATCAGACGCAGGGCTTTGCGGTAGCCTTCGGGATTGGTCATGCCGAAATTATGATAAATACGCTCCGTCGTCGTGCGACCGCGATGCTGACCAATAACCATCACCGGACGACCATTAAACCGGGCCAGACCACCGATCAGGGCATGATCGTCACCAAACACCCGATCGCCATGCAACTCGTCAAATTCGGTGAACA
>JASLEL010000137.1 GCA_030151145.1 Aquirhabdus sp.
TGTGCCCGCCATGAGTCTCGCCACGTCCTCTAAACCCGCCAAAAGTCTGCCAAATCTGAACCCACCGCTTAATCAGCGTCGTCTGGCGAATGCCATTCGGGTTCTGGCAATGGATGCGGTGCAGAAAGCCAACTCGGGCCATCCGGGTGCGCCCATGGGCATGGCGGATATTGCCGAAGTGCTGTGGCGTCATATCCTGCGCCACAATCCGTCGAATCCGAATTGGGTCAACCGCGACCGTTTCGTGCTGTCCAATGGTCATGGCTCAATGCTGCAATATGCACTGTTGCATCTGACCGGCTATGACGTGACGCTCGACGATATCCAGTCGTTCCGTCAACTGCACAGCAGGACGCCGGGTCATCCTGAGTATGGCTATACCGTAGGCATTGAGACGACGACCGGCCCACTGGGGCAAGGGATCGCCAATGCCGTGGGCTTTGCCATTGCCGAAAAGACACTGGCGGCTCAGTTCAACCGCGAAGGTCTGGACGTGATCGATCACTTCACCTATTGCTTCCTCGGTGATGGCTGCCTGATGGAAGGCATCTCGCATGAAGTGTGCTCGCTGGCCGGTACGCTCAAGCTCGGCAAGCTGATTGCCTTCTATGACGATAATGGCATTTCGATTGATGGCGAAGTCGACGGCTGGTTTACCGATAACACGCTTGAGCGCTTCGAAGCCTATGGCTGGCATGTGGTGCGTATCGACGGTCATGATGCGCATGCGATCCGCGATGCGACACTGGCAGCTCAAGCCGAAAGTGACAAGCCTTCGCTGATCATTTGCAAGACCGTGATCGGTCTGGGCTCGCCGAATAAACAAGGCAAAGAAGACTCTCATGGCGCACCACTCGGTGCTGCTGAAATCACCCTGACCCGTGAGATCCTTGGTTGGGCGGATGCACCGTTTGTGATTGCCGAAGATATTTATGAAGCTTGGGATGCGCGTGCTAAAGGTTCGGCACTGGAGCAGCATTGGGATAGCGTATTTGAAATCTACCGTTCGCGCTATCCAGAGCTGGCTGCCGAGCTGACGCGTCGCCTGAAGGGTGACTTGCCAGCCGATTTCCTGAGCAAAGCCGATGCTTATATCGCTGCCTGCAACGAAAAAGCCGAAACCATCGCCACGCGTAAAGCCAGCCTGAATACCCTGACAGCACTGGGACCTGATCTGCCCGAACTCTTGGGTGGCTCGGCTGACCTTGCTGGCTCAAACTTCACCATCTGGCCGGGCTGCAAAGGCCTGCAGGAAGACGCTGCCGGTAACTACATTTACTACGGCGTACGTGAATTCGGTATGACTGCGATTGCCAATGGCATCGCGCTGTATGGTGGTTTTATTCCTTATGTCGCGACCTTCCTGATCTTTATGGAATACGCGCGTAACGCCGTGCGGATGTCTGCGCTCATGAAGCAGCGTGTGATCCATGTCTATACTCACGACTCGATTGGTCTGGGCGAAGATGGTCCGACGCACCAGCCGATTGAGCAGATGGCATCCCTGCGTGGCACGCCAAATCTGCACCTCTGGCGTCCGGCCGATACGGTCGAGACGGCGGTGTCGTGGAAAGCGGCACTGATGCGTCAGGATGGCCCGACTGCCTTGGTGTACTCGCGTCAGAACCTGCCATTTATGACTCGTACAGCGCAACAGCTTGCTGATATTGAAAAAGGCGGCTACGTGCTGGCACCAGAGAAGGGCGCTCTCAAAGCGATCATCATCGCGACCGGCTCTGAAGTGGCACTGGCAATGGAAGCCTATCAGCAGCTCGACGGTGTGCGTGTCGTATCGATGCCATCCTGTGAGCTCTTCCAGCAGCAGGATACTGCTTACCGTGAGTCGGTATTGCCGAGCGCCGTGCGTGCTCGTGTCGCAGTTGAGGCAGCTCACGTCGATTACTGGTGGAAATTCGTTGGTCTGGATGGTCGTGTGATCGGTATGCGTTCATTTGGTGAGTCGGCACCGGCAGGCAAGCTGTTTGATTACTTCGGGATCACCACGGCTGCTGTCGTGCAGGCTGTACAGGAGCTCACAGCTTCGTGAGTGACTCACAAAGCGGGTCGGTGAGTTCACGTCCACTGCGTGTTGCGATCAACGGCTTTGGCCGTATCGGTCGCAATGTGCTGCGCGCATGGTTTGAAAATCACGACTGGCCTGCGATTGAGATCGTGGCGATCAACGACATCGCGCCCGCTGACATCCTGACGCATCTCTTGCGCTTTGACAGTACCCATGGCCGTTTTCCGGGAGAGGTTCATCTGGCGGAGGATGGTCTTCTGGTCGTCAGTCGCGGTTTATCGCGTCGTATTGCGTTTTTAAGCGAAGCGGACCCTGTGTGCCTGCCTTGGGCTCAGCTTGAGATTGACGTAGTGCTGGAGTGTACAGGGCAGTTCCGTTCGCGTACACAGGCTTCCCGGCATCTCGAGGCGGGTGCCGGTCGGGTGATCATCAGCGCGGCACCGTTCGATACGGTGGATGCGGCAATTGTGGTCGGGGTCAATGAGTCGACGCTAACCCAGGATGATCTGGTCATCTCCAGCGTCTCCTGTACCACACAGGCACTGGTGCCACTGGTCAAGATTCTGGATGATGCCTTTGGCATTGAGTCGGCGCTCATGACTGAGATCCATGCCATGACGGCAGATCAGAGTGTGCTGGATCATGCGCACCGTGATTTTCGCCGCGCCCGCGCATCCGCGCACAATATCATTCCTACCACTTCCAGCGCCTTAGGCGCGCTCAAACGAGTCCTGCCGCATATGGCTGACCGTGTTGAGGGGTATTCAATCCGTGTACCGACCTTGAATGTCGCGGCGATCGATCTCAGTATCGTCCTGCGGCAGTCGGTATCACAGTATGTGTTAAATGAGACCTTACGCCAAGCTGCCGAGGGCCCTTATCGTCATATCATGGCTGTGACGGACGAACCGTTGGTGTCTAGTGATTTTAATCATCAGCCGTATTCGCTGGTGGTCGATAGTTTACAAACGCTGGTGGTTGGACGACAAGTCAAGGTGCTGGCTTGGTATGACAACGAATGGGGCTATGCCAACCGCTTGCTGGATTTGTGCAGCTTGCTGCGCAATAGAGGTGAAAAGGAATAAGTGATTGATCGGCTATTGCGAGGGAGAGCATGTCGATGAATGTGAAAAACGATAGCAATATTGACAGTATATACAGTAAAACATGGGGCAGGCGACTGGTCTGCTTTGTCATTTTATGCGTGAGTTGCTCAATCTGGGCTGAGACTCCCGCTCCTGATGGGTCAGTTCCGCCTGATCAACTTACGCCTAGCCAACTCGGCTTTGCCTGTCCTGCCTTAAATCAGATCTCTCCTCATGCTTGCGATGATCCTACGCTTGCCGAGCATGACCACACGATGGCGATGCTGAATGCTGCTGCACGTGTGAGTGCTTTGGGTGTCGGTGTTGCACCGATTGTGCAGCTAACACCTCAGCAGTGGCTAAAGTCTCTGGATCAGGAGTGCATTCATCCGAAGGATGTTCGTTCATCCAGCGTAGAGGATTGCTTGGCTAAAAACTATGATGGGCGGCTAGCTAATTTGGCTGTGGCTGCATTGTTTCGTAATCCTGCCGTTGCACTGGCAGAGCTGGAGCGCCAAGATCCTAAGCAGGCAAAAATTTA
>JASLEL010000160.1 GCA_030151145.1 Aquirhabdus sp.
CTTTGCCCGAGTAGTGGAGCAGCCGAGCCAACTGGTGGTCAATCACTTAGGTCAGTTCCCGGCCAATACCATCTCGTTTAACCTTGCGCCCAATGCGTCGCTGGGCGAGGCCGTCAAAGCCATTCAGGCGGCCGAGCAAGAGCTGGGTATGCCCGCCAGCATTCAGACCCAGTTTCAGGGTGCTGCTCTGGCGTTTCAGGCGTCATTGTCTAATGAGCTGTGGTTGATCTTGGCTGCGATTGTGACCATGTATATCGTGCTGGGTGTGCTGTATGAAAGCTATATCCATCCGATCACCATTCTCTCGACCTTGCCGTCGGCGGGGATTGGGGCACTCTTGGCGTTGATGGTCTCGGGTACGGATCTCAGCGTCATCGCGATCATCGGGATTATTCTCTTGATCGGGATCGTGAAGAAGAACGCGATCATGATGATCGACTTTGCGGTCGAGGCGGAGCGGGTCGAGGGCAAATCACCGCGTGAGGCGATCTATCAGGCCTGTCTCCTGCGTTTCCGCCCGATCCTGATGACCACCATGGCGGCGCTCTTGGGTGCTTTGCCCCTGATGATCGGTACGGGTGTCGGCTCTGAGCTGCGCCGCCCCTTGGGGATCGCGATGGTCGGTGGATTGCTGCTCAGTCAGGTGCTGACGCTGTTTACGACGCCGGTCATTTATCTGACGTTTGATCAGTTACGTGAGCGTTTGGTGAAATGGCGTAATCGCAATGCCACTCGCCCTGCGACGGATCATCCGAGCGGCGGTGCGGCATCATGAGTTTTTCCAGCATCTTTATCCAGCGGCCTGTCGCCACGACCCTGCTGAGTGCAGGGCTTGCACTGTCAGGGATCATGGCTTTCAAACTCCTGCCGGTCTCACCCTTGCCGCAGGTGGACTTCCCGACCATTTCGGTGTCGGCCAGTCTGCCGGGTGCATCGCCTGAGGTGATGGCCTCGACGGTCGCGACCCCGCTGGAGCGGTCATTAGGACGTATCGCGGGTATTACCGAGATGACGTCAAGCAGCTCTCTGGGGTCGACCCGGGTGACGCTGCAGTTTGATCTCAACCGTGACATTGATGGTGCCGCGCGTGATGTGCAGGCCGCGATCAATGCTTCGCGTAGCCTCCTGCCATCGGGCATGCCGAGCAATCCCAACTATCGCAAGGTCAATCCGGCCGATGCGCCGGTGATGATTCTGGCGCTGACCTCAAAGACCATGAGCCGGGGGCAGATCTATGATGTGGCCTCGACTATTCTGGCGCAGAAGATTTCGCAGATTCAGGGGGTGGGGCAGGTCAGTGTCGGCGGGAGTTCGCTGCCTGCCGTGCGCGTGGACCTCAATCCCACCGCGCTGAACAAATACGGCGTGTCGCTTGAAACCGTGCGCACCACGCTGGCTGGTGCCAATGCCAATCGTCCCAAAGGCATGCTGGAGTCCGATAACCAGCACTGGCAGATCTATGCCAGTGATCAGGCCAAGACTGCCAAAGAGTATATGCCGCTGATCATCAGCTATCACAATGGCAATGCCGTACGCGTGTCGGATGTGGCAAACGTGACCGATTCGGTTGAGAACGTGCGCAATGCCGGGATGGCCAATGCTGAGCCTGCGGTGCTGCTGATCATCAACCGTCAGCCGGGTGCCAATATTCTGGACACGGTGGATCGGGTGCGCAACCTGTTGCCGGTGCTGCGCGCACAGTTGCCTGCGGCGCTGGAGGTCAACGTTGCCAATGACCGGACCCCGACCATTCGTGCCTCGCTCTTGAGTGTTGAAGAGACCTTAATGATCTCTATCGGCCTTGTGATCATGGTGGTCTTTCTCTTTCTTCGGAACGGTCGTGCAACCTTGATCCCAAGTACGGCCGTGCCTTTGTCGCTGTTGGGTACTTTTGCGGTTATGTACCTTGCGGGATTCAGTCTGAATAATCTGTCGCTGATGGCATTGACTGTGGCGACCGGCTTTGTGGTGGACGATGCCATCGTGGTGCTGGAAAACATCATGCGCCATATCGAAGAAGGCATGCAGCCCATGGCGGCAGCCCTCAAAGGTGCGCGCGAGGTCGGCTTTACCGTCCTGTCGATGAGCATCTCGCTGATCGCGGTCTTTATCCCGATCCTGCTGATGGGCGGGATCATCGGGCGGCTGTTCCGTGAGTTTGCCGTGACGTTGTCGGTGGCGATTCTGGTGTCGCTGGTGATCTCGCTGACACTGACCCCGATGATGTGCTCGCGCCTGATCAAACCGATCAGCGAACGCAAAGAGCCGGGCAAGTTGTTTAAGTATAGCGAACGTGTTTTTGACGACATGCTGGACAGCTATCGGCGTTCACTGGCATGGGTGCTGCGCCATCCGCTGATCGTGACGCTGATTCTCTTGATTACCATTGGACTGAATATCTATCTGTATATCGTGATCCCCAAGGGCTTCTTTCCGCAGCAGGATACCGGGCGGCTGATGGGGCAGATTCAGGCGGATCAGAGTATTTCCTTTCAGGCCATGCAGCAGAAGCTCACTGACTTTATGCGCATTGTCAAAAAAGATCCAGATGTAGATACGGTCGTTGGCTTTACCGGTGGTGGTCAGACCAACGGCGGCAATATGTTCGTCGCGCTGAAGCCCTTGAGCGAGCGGACGTCTACCGCAGATGAGGTGATCGCCCGTCTACGCAAGAAAACCTCGCACGAGCCCGGAGCGACGCTGTTCTTCCAGGCCGTGCAGGATATCCGGGTCGGTGGACGCCCCAGTCAGGCGCAGTACCAGTACACCCTGCAGGCAGATGATCTGAGCACATTGAATGAATGGGCACCCAAGATTCAGGCAGAACTGGCTAAATCCACCGTACTCACGGACGTCAACACCGACCAGCAGGGTAAGGGACTGCAGACGACACTGGTCATGAATCGCGATGCACTGGCCCAGCTGAATCTGACCGTGACGCAGGTGGACTCGATCCTCAATGATGCCTTCGGTCAGCGACAGGTCTCGACCATCTACATGCCGCTGAACCAGTATCATGTGATCATGGGCGTCGCACCCGAATACTGGCAGAGCCCCGAAGCGCTCAAGCAGATCTATCTGATCACGCCAGCCGGTCAACCGGTGCCGCTGTCTACGGTTGCGCATTATGAGCCGACCTTTACGGCGCTCAGCGTCAACCATCAGGGGCAGTTTGTCGCAACGACCATCTCGTTTAATCTGCCCGTAGGCAAATCGCTGTCAGATGCCACCACCGAGATCAACGACGCCATGGCGCGCCTTGGTGTCCCAAACTCCATTCATGGCAGCTTTCAGGGCAATGCCAAAGCCTTCCAGAGTTCGCTGAACTCGCAGCCGCTGTTGATCTTGGCGGCACTGATCACGATGTATATCGTGCTCGGGATGCTGTATGAGAGCTATATCCATCCGATCACGATTCTCTCGACCCTGCCGTCGGCAGGCGTCGGCGCATTGCTGGCACTGATGTTGTTTAATACCGAGTTCTCCATTATTGCGCTGATCGCGATTTTGCTCTTGATCGGGATCGTGAAGAAGAACGCCATCATGATGATCGACTTCGCGCTGCAGGCGCAGCGTCAGCAGCAGTTGTCTGCACGTGATGCGATTTTTCAGGCTTGTCAGTTGCGGTTCCGTCCGATCATGATGACGACCATGGCGGCACTCTTGGGTGCTGTGCCGTTAGCCCTAGGGCATGGTGATGGGGCAGAGATGCGTCAGCCGCTCGGGATTGCCATCGTCGGCGGTCTGATCGTCAGTCAGCTTTTGACACTGTTTACCACACCGATTGTCTTTATCGGTATGGATAATCTGCGTCGCCGCATCCAGCGTCTGCGCGGTCGTCCTGAGGATCATGCACCGACACCCTTGACCGATACGGTCTAACGTCGGCGGGTCTGTTTTTACTGGGCCGTCGTTGTATCGCCTTTGTAGCCGTCACGGCTGTATGCGCGTTGCACGACGGCTTTGTTGTGTCTGGAGCACAGGCTTTATCAGGGTTTTCCATGGCTTGGCACTAGCAAAAACGCTCAAGTTGCGATTGCAACATGCCACGTTTTTATCAATCCTTTTATGCTAGATTAACCGCTTGCGCGTCGCGCATAGGTACAAAGGTCATAGGTAAAAAGGATAGGGATAAGGAATTTGACGATGACAACGACGAGCACCCCTGATAACAGCCATGCTTCTGTGTTACATGAAACACGATCTTTCTCGCCTTCGGCTGAGTTCGTCTCCCATACTGCGGTCGATGCCGCCAAGTTTGCGGCATTGAATCAAGAGGCCAATGATGATCTGGATGCATTCTGGAGTGGTCGCGCACGTGAGCTGTTGAGCTGGCAGACCCCGTTTACCCAAGGGCTGGATAACAGCAATGCACCATTCTTTAAGTGGTTTGAAGACGGCAAACTCAATGTCTCGTATAACTGTCTGGATCGCCATCTGGAGATGCATCCTGACAAGATCGCCCTGATCGCCGAGAGTGACGATGGCAAGGTCGAACATATCAGCTATCTGGCCCTGCATGAGGCGGTGAGCCGCTTTGCCAATGGTCTGAAGTCGCTGGGCGTGACCGCAGGGGATCGCGTGATCATCTATATGCCGATGGTCGCCAATGCGGTGGTTGCGATGCAAGCGTGTGCACGGATCGGTGCGATTCACTCGGTTGTCTTTGGTGGCTTCTCGGCTAAGAGCCTTGCTGAGCGGGTGCTGGATGCCGAGGCGGCCGTAGTGATCACCGCCAATGTCGGCTATCGCGGCGGCAAAGCCATTGAGCTCAAGAAAACCGTCGATGAAGCCTTAAGCCAGACCGGTGATACCGTCCGCCATGTGGTGGTGTGGGCGCGCGATCAGTCCGAGACAGTGATGGGTGCCAAAGACATCTGGTGGCATGATTTGACCGACCAGCAGCCCATCATCTGTGAGCCCGAGTGGCTGTCGGCCGAGCATCCGCTCTTCATCCTCTATACCTCGGGATCAACCGGCAAGCCCAAAGGCGTGCAGCATTCGAGCGGTGGCTATCTCTTGGGTGCGTTACAGAGCTATCTGTGGACGTTTGACCAGTCGGCAGCAGCAGCGGCCAATGATGTGTTCTGGTGTACTGCCGATGTGGGCTGGATCACCGGACATAGCTATGTGGCCTATGGGCCATTGGCTGCCGGTGGCACGCAGTTGATCTTTGAAGGTGTGCCGACCTATCCGGATGCGTCACGTTTCTGGCGCATGATCGAGCAGCATAAGGTGTCGATCTTCTATACTGCGCCGACCGCGATTCGATCATTGATCAAACTCGGCGCCGATCTGCCCAAAAAATTTGATTTGTCATCTTTACGTCTGCTCGGTAGCGTCGGTGAGCCGATCAATCCTGAAGCGTGGATCTGGTATTACAACGTGGTCGGCGGTGGTCGCTGCCCCATCGTGGACACCTGGTGGCAGACCGAGACCGGCAGCCAGATGATGACCCCGCTGCCAGGTGCGATTGCGGCCAAGCCCGGCTCTTGCGCACAGCCGCTGCCGGGGATCTTCGTCAATATCCTCGATGAGCAGATGAACCCTTGCCCGGCACGGGATACCGGGACGCTGGTGATCGAGAAGCCATTCCCGTCGATGGTGCGTACGCTGTGGCGTGATCCGGAACGCTTCCAGAAAGCCTATTTCCCCGAAGAGTTCGGTGGTCGCTATGTCGCTGGCGACAGCGCCATGCGCGATGAAGACGGCTATTACTGGATTTTGGGCCGTATCGATGATGTGCTGAATGTCTCGGGGCATCGTTTGGGTACGATGGAGATCGAGTCGGCGCTGGTGGCGCATCCCAGCGTTGCCGAGGCCGCTGTCGTGGGTCGTCCTGATCCGGTGACCGGAGAGGCAGTGGTGGCGTTCGTCACGCTCAAGCAGGCCCGCCCGACGGGTGATGTGGCAAGCGAGATGGTCAAGACCTTAAAAGCCTTCGTCACACAGGAAATCGGTGCGATTGCACGGCCTGCCGAGATCCGCTTTAGCGATGCATTGCCCAAGACACGCAGTGGCAAGATCATGCGCCGTCTGCTGCGTGCGATTGCCCGTGGTGATGCCATTACGCAGGACATCTCGACCTTAGAGAATCCCGCCATCATCCAGCAACTGCAAGAACAGGCTTAAATTCAAGTCACCTAAAAAACCGCTCTGATGAGCGGTTTTTTTTATGGCGGATTTGAGCGGTGTGCTTATTGCAGTTTGCTGTTCTGGCAGCCTGAGCTTGCACACTCGCGGATACGGTCCTGCAGGAATTGCGAGCGCTGGATGGTGATGTCGGTGGCGCATTTCAGATTGACATAGAAGCCGCTGTCTTCGCGGCGCGAGCAGTTGTCATTGCGCTGATGCATCCATTGCAGTTGTCCTGATTTGAGTGCGCGCTCGCCATCACGATCAAGTTTGCCGCTGAGTTTTTTATAGTTGTCATTCAACTCCTGATCGGCGGCCTGATAGACCTTGTTCAGACAGTACAGACCGTCGAAGTCATTGCGCGGCGTATCACAGGCCGAGTTGGCGTGCGCCTGAGAGAGTACAAGGCTGCAGGCGAAAAGGAGGGCAGAGGATTTGAGTGCGTTCATGATGAGTCCTTGGTGTTCCTTGGTGTAGAGAAGGCGTCGATAAACTTCCTGAAGCTGTTTGCATGTAAAACAATACGATCAACGGGTGATAACCGTCTGCTGAAAATCACTGCTCGCTTAAGTTAATCCGTTTATGTCTGATAAACAATCACCTTTGCTGGCCGTGACAGGTAGGGCGTCTGCTTCTGATGCTGTGAGCGATGATACTGATGGAGGTATGAAAATATGCAATCAGTTGCATATTTTTTCAAACTGAGTTAGCGTATTGCTCATCTCTTGATCGCGCATCGTCATCAAGTGGAAATCAACTCAGAAATCCATTTCAGAAATCCATTTCAGAAATCCATTCAGTCCCAAGGTGAACCCCTATGCAATTTACACCTGAACATGACGCACTGCGTAGAACGGCCCGCCAATTCGTCACGCAGGAGATCAATCCTTATGCGCGGGATTGGGATCAGCAGGGACAGTTTCCGATCCATGAGGTGTTTCGGAAAATGGGCGATCTGGGTTTTCTAGGCATTTGTAAGCCAGTGGAATATGGCGGATTGGG
>JASLEL010000240.1 GCA_030151145.1 Aquirhabdus sp.
TTTATAATTAGAGGACAACATGGCTGCTCAAGAACTGAACAATTACGAAGCCGAATCCGTCGCTGGTGGTCTCACCTTGTCAGGTGGTTTCACTTACTCCATCACCCTGCCTTCCTTGCAGTCCGTACTGCAACCCATCGTCAGCGCTCTGGCTGCTGATGGTGTATCGTTCCTGAATCTCGCAGGGCAATATACAGGTCTGACCAATGTCACCGCTCAAACCGGTACACTGATCAGCAGCCTGGCTAATAACCCAGCTGGTGCAGCTACAGCAATCGGTAACTTCATCCACAATGTCTAAAAAATAAAATAATAAAAAAATGCCCAGCAGATGCTGGGCATTTTTTTGATCGGGATCTGTCAGGATGCCGGATGCGCAGCAGACTCCGGTTGCTCATCCTGATGTTCATCATGTGCAAGGACCGGTTTGTCCGATGCCAGAAACAGATACATCGCTGGCACCACAAACAAGGTAAACAGACTGCCAATCGACAAGCCGGCAAAGATCACCAGACCCATCGCAAAGCGACCTGCCGCACCCGCACCGGATGCAATCACCAGTGGAATCACACCGAACACCATCGCTGCTGTCGTCATCAGAATCGGACGCAGACGTTGATGGGTGGCTTCCATGATCGCTTCCAGCTTGGTTTTACCCAATGAGCGCTCGTGGTTAGCCACTTCGACAATCAGAATCCCGTGCTTACTGATCAGACCTGCCAGTGTCACCAGACCCACCTTGGTATAGATGTTGACCGACGTGAAGCCCCAAAAAATAAAGATCATCGCACCAAACAATGCCAGCGGTACTGATACCAGAATGATGACCGGATCGCGGAAGCTGTCAAACAGCGCAGCCAATGCAAGGAAAACAATGATGATGGCAAAGGCAAAGGTTGCCGCAAAACCACCAGACTCCTGCATGAACTGTCGGGACGAACCTGCATAGTCCACATTGTATCCGCTTGGCGCCACCTGCTTGACCGTATCGCTCAGGAACTGCAGGATTTCACCCTGAGATCCCGCACCGACACCCATGATCGTCGCAGAGTTTTGCTGCTGGAAGCGCGAGATCGCTTCAGGCACCACTTCATGCTTGAGGGTGGCAATCGTCTTGACCTGTACCAGACTGCCGCTTGGCGTCTTGATATAGTAGTCGAGGATCTGATTCGGATTCAGACGATCTTTCTGCAGTACTTGCGGCATGACCTTATACGAGCGTCCATCAATCGAGAAATAATTGACATAGCCTCCGCCCAGTGCAGCACTCAAGGCCACCCCAACATCTTGCTGCGTCATGCCCAGAGCCGCGATCTTGTTGCGGTCCAGCACGAGGTCAGCCTGCGGCGCATCGACTTTCAGGTCGGTATCTACGAAGTAGAATTTGCCGGAAGCATTCGCCTTGGCCAAGACCTGCTGAGTCACTTCATTGAGTTCCTCAAATGACTTGGTGGTATTGATCACGAACTGGATCGGCAGACCCGACGAACCCGGCAACGGCGGGAACTGGAAGGCCGCAACACGGGCACCTGCGATCTTGTTCCAGCGCTCCTGCAGATCCTGCTGGATCACATGGGCACTCCGCGAGCGCTGATCCCAAGGTTTCAGCAGCACACCGCCAATCCCCTGACTGATCACCGGTACGCCAGTGATCTGGAACATCTGCGCATACTCAGGCGTGTCTTTGGAAATCTTAAACACCTGATTGGCATAGGTCTGCATCTGATCCGAAGTCGCCGTCGGCGAACCCATGACCTGCGACAGCACAAGGCCCTGATCTTCCTCTGGTGCGAGCTCCTGCTGCGACATTTTGAACATGCCAAACAGTACGACCAACATCAGAACACCCATCACGATCAGCACCGGCCAAGTCTTGAGCAGACTACCCAAGAGCTTGGTATAGGTGCCGCGCACCGCTTCAAATACACGGTTGATGGCGACGACAAACTTACCTTCATCCTGATGCGGATCAAAGAATTTACCGCACATCACCGGAGACAAGGTCAGTGCCACGACCCCAGACACCGTCACTGATGCAGCAAGCGTGAAGGCAAACTCACTGAACAACGCCCCCGTCAATCCACCCTGGAAGCCGATCGGCACGTAGACGGCCACCAGCACCACGGTCATCGCCAAGATCGGCCCACCCAGCTCTCGTGCTGCCAAAATCGCAGCATCCACCGGCTTCATACCCTGTCGCATATGCCGATCGACGTTCTCTACCACGATGATGGCATCATCCACCACCAGACCAATCGCAAGTACCATCGCCAGCAAGGTCAAGAGGTTAATCGAGTACCCCAACATCTTCATGGCAAAGAAGGTACCGATCAGTGACAATGGCATGGCAATGACCGGAATAACGACCGCACGGAAACTGCCCAAGAACAGGAAGATCACCACCGTCACGATAGCCAGTGCTTCGACCAGCGTGGTGACGACCTCATCAATCGAGGAATTAATAAAGTCGGTCGAGTCGTAGACGATCTGACCCGTCAGACCCTGCGGCAACTGATCATGGATATCAGGGAATGCTTCGCGCACCGTTTTAGCCACGCTCAGGATATTGGCTTCAGGTGCAATCTTGATGCCGATAAACACCGAGCGCACGCCACCGAAGGCGACGTTAAAGTCGTAGTTCTCAGAGCCCAGACTCACAGTGGCGACATCTTGCAGACGCACGATGGCATCGCCGTTCTGCTTGACCACGAGTTGCTTGAACTCGTCCACGCTATGCAGATCGGTCTTGGCCGTCAGCGGTACCGTGACCATCTGGCCTTTGGTGACGCCCAGCGGTGCCAAGAGGTTATTCGCAGCCAGCGCCGCATTCACGTCGGCAGCAGTAATGCCATAGGCAGCCATTTTGTTGCTATCGAGCCATGCACGAAGTGCAAACTGACGCGCACCCAAAATCTCAGCGGTCTGTACACCCGGAATCGAGTCGAGTTTCGGCTTGACCACACGGATCAGATAGTCAGTGACGTTATTGGTCGGCAGCGTGTCGCTGTAGAAGCCCATATACATCGCATCGACGGTCTGCCCGGTCTGCACAGTCAGGACCGGTGTCTGCGCCTGAGGCGGCAGCTGGTTCTTGACTGAGTTGACCTGTGTGTTGATTTCGGTCAGTGCCCGGTTGGCGTCATAGTTCAGGCGCAGGGTCGCGGTAATGACCGACACACCACTGCTGCTCGACGATGACAGATAATCAATGCCCTGTGCCTGCGCAATGGCGGCTTCCATCGGCTGCGTGATAAAGCCCGCCACGGTCTGAGCATCAGCACCGTAATAGGTGGTCGAAATAGTGACTGTCGCATTCTGCGTCTGCGGATACTGGTTGACCGGCAGACTGAACAGCGAGCGTAATCCCAGAATCAGGATCAGCAGGCTCACCGTCACCGCCAGCACCGGCCGCCGGATAAAGATATCGGTAAATTTCATGGCGAGACCTCAATGCTCCTGGGGAGTCGGATTCGGATCATTGGTTGGCTGGATCTTGTTATCCACCACCACGGGTGAGCCGTTCTTCAGTTTGATCTGACCACTGGTCACGACCTGCTGTCCTTCTTTGATGCCGGTCAGTACCGCCACCTGATCACCTCGGGTTTCACCGGTCGTGACCAGGACCTGTTGGACTTCAAGGCCATCCGCAGGTGCTGGTGTGGTATTGCCCTTTGCATCTTTCTTGGGTTGGGCTTTCTGAATCACAAACACGGTTGAACCATAAGGGTTAAAGGTAATCGCAGTCTGCGGCAGGGTCAGGAACTCCTGGCTCTGACCGGCTTCGACATTGACATTGGCAAACATGCCCGGCAGCAGCTGACGTTCGCCATTGCCGATGGTGGCCTCGACCTGTACGTTACGCGAGGTCGGATCGACTTTCGGGCTGATGGCCGTCACGGTACCGTGGAATGTCTTGTTTGGGAAAGCATCGCTCGTCAGGCTCACATGCTGACCCAGCGCCACTTGACCGATATCGCGCTGTGGCAGATAAAAATCGATATGGATCGGATCAATGGCCTGCAGTGTGACGATTTTGTCACCCGGATTCAGATACTGACCCGGATTGAGCGTACTGATGCCCAGACGACCCGCGAACGGTGCACGGATGGTCTTTTTGGCGACATTCGCGGCCTGCTGATCGACCAGTGCCTGTTTGTTCTTCAGATCAGCCTGATCGTTGTCGAGTTGAGCACGACTGATGGCCTGTACCGCAAACTGGGCCTGATCACGCTTCAGTACGGTCGCAGCCAGATCAACGGCGGTCTGCAGGGCTTTCAACTGGGCCAAATCTGAGTCTGCATTGAGCTGAACCAGCACCGTGCCTGCTGCGACATCTTCGCCCGACTTGAAGTTGACGTCGCGCACCAGACCCGAGATCTCACCCGAGAGGTCAACGCCACGCACAGCGATCAGGGTACCTACCGAATTCAACTGTGGCTGCCAATAGGCCTTCTGTGCCGTCGTGGCACTGACCACGGATGGCGCAGGCTTGGGCATGCTGGCCATCATTTTTTTGATATGCAAAAAGAATCCGCCGCCGAGCAGAACGACGAGGATGAGCAAACCGCCCAACATGATCAACATTCGCTTTGTCATAGCAATCTCTCAAAATAAGCGTTCAAACCATTCTGGTGTGATATTCGTGTGACCCGACTGCACAAACAGCAGTCGCAAGGTCAGGTCAATGTGGTATTACGCGCACTGATCGCCAGCACGCCGATTCTCGTCATTCCTTGGCCGATGGCGATGAAAGCCAGCTGCCACCCAAAGATTGATACAACGCCACCGTATCGGTATAGCGCGCCGCCTCAGCCTGAACCAGACTGATGTGAGTCTGCTGATAGAGGCGCTGTGCATCCAAGAGCGGCAGATAGGCAATCGCGCCCAGCTTGTATTGCGCAAGGCCCAGATCCAGCGAGGCTTTGGCAAGCGAAGCCGCCTGTGCCTGCGCCTGCAAGGTCTGGGCATCGGCATCGATCGCTCTTAGGCTGTCCGCGACATTCTGGAAGGCCCCCAGCACCGTCTGATGGTACTGCGCCTCGGCCTGATCGCGTGCCGCAGCCGCAGCACGGCGCTTGGCACTTAAAGTCCCACCATTGAAGATCGGCTGGGTAATACCCGCACCGAAATTCCACAGCGTACTGTTGGCACTGAAGCTGCCGGTCTCTGCCCGATCTACGCCGTAGCTGCCGGTCAGGTTGATCTGTGGGTATTGATTGGCAACCGCAACGCCCAAAGCGGCATTCGCTTGATGAAACAATGCTTCACTCGCACGAATGTCCGGACGCTTACGCACCAACTCAGACGGGAGCGACACCGGCAGATCGGCAGGCAGCTGCAATGACGCCAGATCCAGCTCAGGCAAGCCCTCTTCGCTCGGCAGTTTGCCAACATAGATCGCAAGCTGATGGCGGGCAAAGTCCAGCGACTTCTCAAGCGGAGACACCAGCGCCTTTGTCTGGGCGACCTGAGTCTGCTGATTCAGGAGGGTCGAGCGTGGGATGGCACCGAGATCAAACTGCTTCTGCACCAGATCCAGCTGCTTCTGCTCGGTATCCAATACCTCATGGGTCGCCTGCAGCTGTGCGCGCAGCGAGGCTTCGGTGATGGCAGTCGTGATGACATTGGCGATCAGGGTCTGATAGGCGGCCTCGGTCTGATAGCGCTGG
>JASLEL010000309.1 GCA_030151145.1 Aquirhabdus sp.
TTGGGACTGGCGCTCAAGCCGATATTGGCTCCGCTGGTCACGCCTGCTTTGTATTTGGGCATCCTGTATATCTGCGTGCTGCCATCGACCGTGCAGTCGTCGATTGCCTTTACCTCGGTCGCCCATGGCAATATCCCGGCAGCCGTATGCAGCGCCTCGGCCTCCAGCATTATCGGGATCTTTGTCACCCCGGTTCTGGTCGGGACGTTGATCCTGTCGGGTAGCAGCAGTCAGGGTTATGATGCGGCCCATGCGGTGATTCAGATCATCCTACTACTGCTGGTGCCCTTTGTCGCAGGGCAGATTGCGCATCGCTGGATCTATGGCTGGATTCAGCGTCACCCGAAGCTCGTCAAGGTGGTCGATCAGGGCTCGATACTCTTGGTGGTCTATACCGCATTCAGCGAGTCGGTGGTGGAGGGGCTGTGGCATCAGTTGCCGCTCACCGCGCTGCTCGGGGTCTTCGTGATCTGTGGCGTGCTGCTGGCGATCATGATGCTGATCACGACGTATGGCAGTCGTCTCTTGGGCTTTAACAAAGAAGATGAAATCACCATCGTCTTCTGCGGCTCCAAAAAGAGCCTTGCCAGTGGTGTACCCATGGCGAAGGTGCTGTTTGCCGGACATCCGATTGGTTTGATTGTGCTTCCACTGATGCTGTTTCATCAGCTACAGCTGATGGTGTGTGCGGTATTGGCACAGCGTTATGCACGCAGGCTGGCCCCCAAAGGTGCTATTGCACCCAAGGCGTCTTAATGCGGATCTGCTTTGCAGCCTGTAGCATAAGCACTGCTGAAATCATTATTTTTACCACTAAGTCAGATCAATTACCCTCAGATTTCTAAAAAAGATTCTGAGGGTTGCTTTTATGTCACATCACACGGCGCATCGTTTGATCAGGTTTGTAGGGCATGCACGACGAGGGAGGTTGATCGTCGGAGTGCTGCTGCCTGCATTACTCTGTGCGTCGGCGTCTTGGGCAGGTACGACACTCCTGAATGTCTCCTATGACCCGACCCGTGAGCTGTATAGCGACTATGATCAGGCATTCGCCCGCTACTGGCAAAGTAAAACCGGCGAGCAAGTACAGACCAAAGAGTCGCATGGCGGCTCAGGCAAGCAGGCGCGCGCCGTGATCGAGGGACTGGAGGCCGATGTAGTGACGCTGGCGCTCGCCAACGACATTGATGCCATCAGCGATGCCGGTCTGATCAATCCCAATTGGCAGAAACGCCTGCCGCACAATGCCGCACCCTATACCTCAACCATTGTCTTCCTTGTACGCAAGGGCAACCCCAAGCATATCCGCGACTGGTCGGATCTCGTCAAGCCGGGCGTGAGCATCGTCACTCCGAACCCTAAGACGGGTGGTGCATCGCGCTGGGCGTATCTCGCGGCGTGGGGCTCTGTGGTCCAGCGTGGCGGTAGCCCTGCACAGGCCAAAGACTTCGTGTCACAGCTGTATAAGAATGTCGCGGTATTGGACTCGGGCTCACGCGGCTCACTCACCACTTTTGCTCAGCGTGGCATCGGTGATGTGCTGCTGACTTGGGAGAACGAAGCGCTGCTCGCGGGCAAGGAGTTGGGCGCGGATCAGTTTGAGATCGTGACGCCGCCGATCTCGATTCTGGCGGAGCCGTCGGTGGCGGTGGTGGATAAAGTCGTGGACAAGCACGGTACGCGCAAGCAAGCCGAAGCTTACTTAAATTATCTCTATAGTCCAGAAGGGCAGGACATCGTGGCGAAGCATTTCTATCGTCCGATTGATCAGTCGGTGGCGGCACGCTACGGCAAGCAGTTTGCGCCAGTCAAGCTGTTTACCATTGATCAGGTCTTTGGTGGTTGGCGCAAGGCGCAGCAGACGCACTTTGCGGAAGGTGGGGTGTTTGATCAGATTTATGCGAAGTGACAGAGGCTAGGATTAGAAAGCCATGTCAGTTTTGAGTAAGAGCAAACAAGCGCCTTGTTGCTCTTTGCAGGGACGCTGAGCGCAGCTGTTCGAGCCATGGATGGCGAGTTCTGCGCGAAAAAGGGGTTTTGCTTACTTTTGCCCAGTCAAAAGTGAGGCCTGCGGCAGGCAAGCCCAAATGAAAATCCCCACAGTAGAGACTACAGTGGGGATTTTTCATTTCATTGGTACGCCTTAGCCGATGACGCTTTTAAGCGTGAAGGCCTTATTTGCAATCAGTCCCGTGCATGCCGCGCCATAATCGCCTGCCATTCAGCCTCAGTCAGCGGCATGAGCGACAGACGATTGCCTTTGCGCACCAGTGCCAGATCAGCCAGCTCCGGCATGGTTTTGAGCTCTTCAAGCGGGATCTGCTTGGCCCAGATCTCACCAAACTTCACATCGACGCCGGTCCAGCGTGGATTATCGGCAGGTGATTTGGGATCGTAGTAGTGATGCTCAGGATTAAACTGCGTCGGGTCGGGGTAGCCTGCACGGGCGATTGTCATCTGACCAACGATGCCGGGGATTTTGCAGTTAGAGTGGTAGAATAGCGCCTGATCGCCCACAGCCATCTGGCGCATGTAGTTGCGTGCCTGATAGTTGCGCACGCCATCCCAGAGGGCGGTGCCACGGGCTTTGAGGTGCTCAATGCCAAACGTTTCCGGTTCAGACTTCATGAGCCAATACGCCATAGGATACTCCTGTGTTAAATCCCGATACGATCATCGCTGCTACAGTGACTAAAAATAATGCGGCCCCAGTATTTGCGGCCTCGCATGTGACAGCGGATATCCCGCTTGCGCTGTATATTCACATGCCCTGGTGCGTCAAGAAATGCCCGTATTGTGATTTTAACTCACATGCCGTCCCGCAGGATATGTTTTCAGCCAACGGTACCTTATCCGTGGCGCTTGAGCAGCCTTACTTGGATGCCTTGATCGCAGATGCGGCGACACAAACCGCGTGGGGGGCAGGGCGTGCGATCAGCAGTATCTTTGTCGGTGGCGGTACGCCGTCCCTGATCTCGGCTCAGGGTTATCAGCAGCTCTTTCGTGAACTCCGTGAGTTGTACCCTTTTGCCGATGATTGCGAGATCACGCTGGAGGCCAATCCGGGGACGCTGGAGCATGCGCCGTTTGGCGAGTATCTCTCGGCGGGCATTAACCGCTTGTCACTGGGTGTGCAGACCTTCGATAGTGGATTGCTCAAGACGCCGGGACGGATTCATAGCGCGGCGGAGGCGGGTTCGGCCATCAGACGTGCCCGTGCCGATGGCTTTAACCGGCTCAATGTCGATCTCATGCACGGTCTGCCGGGGCAGACCGTGGCGCAAGCGCTGAGTGATCTTCAGCAAGCCATCGACGGCGGAGCCACACATCTGTCGTGGTATCAGCTCACCATCGAGCCGAATACGGTGTTTTACCGCACCCAGCCGATCCTGCCGGATGAAGACCGGCTGGCCGAGATACAGGCGGCGGGCGAGGCGCTGCTACGGGCGGCGGGCTTTGTCCAGTATGAGGTGTCGGCGTGGACGCGGGAGCTGCCGAGTCGGCATAATTTGAACTATTGGCAGTTTGGCGATTACCTTGCGATTGGTGCGGGGGCGCATGGCAAGTTTAGTCTGGTTGAGGATGGGCAGCTTTCGGTGCATCGTTTTCAGAAGTCGCGTCTGCCGAAGGACTACCTTGCACAGGTGCCAGCACCGGCTTTGCAACTGGATCAGGTCGCTGCGGTCGATCTGCCGTTTGAATTTATGATGAATGCCCTACGGCTCGTGGATGGGGTGCCGAGAGCCAATTTTACGTTATTTACGGGGCTGCCATGGCGCGAGATCGATGGAGTCGTCAACCGACTGGAGCAGGAGGGGCTGCTACAGACTACGGACCGGCTGGCTTGCACGCCAACCGGATTGAACTATCTCAATGAAGTGCTGGGGCGCTTCACTGAGGACTAGTTGAGGATTAAAGGCTTAGGCAACGTCTCGGGTTAAGCCTAGAGCGAGGACTCTGCGTCTGACAGCTCCTCAGCACCAGACATGCCGTTGGTCTGCCATTCACGCCAGACGGCGAGCAGGACCGCCAAGATTACCGGACCGATAAACAGCCCGATCAGTCCAAAGGCTCCCAAGCCCCCCAGTACGCCAAACATCACCAGCAGGAAGGGTACTTCCGTGACCCCAGAGATCACGATCGGGCGAATGATATTGTCGATCCAGCTCACGGCAAATAATCCCCAAAGCGCAAGGCCAATGGCAGGCACAGTGTGACCTTGGGCAAACAGCCACAGACTGACGCCTCCCCAAGCCACGGGGGCACCAAAGGGAATCAGCGCCAGAAATGCCGTCAGGAGGAAGAGCAAAATCGGGCTGGGTGCACCAGCGACGGCATAACCGATGGTCGCCAGTAAAGCCTGAGCCAGTGCAGTCAGGCCAATGCCATACACCACCGCCTGCGTAGTCTGACCGATCTCCTTCAGATAGCCGTCCACACGTGGACCCAGCACATGATGCAACGCACGTCGCACCTGTGCAAGGATCGTATCGCCATCACGATAGAGAAAGAACACCGTCATGAGCGCAAAGCCGAGCTTGGCGCTGTTTTGCATCACTTCATTGATGATGACTTTGCCGTAGTTCAGGTGCGACTGTACCCACTGACGAATGCTTTGAAACAGCCCGCTCGGGTCCTGATTGACCTGGTCGACCATGCTCTGGATCTCAGGGCCCACCCACGGCATCCGAACGACCTCCGGTGGCACACTCAAGCGTCCCTGCGTGATCTGGGCTTGCAGGTTGACGAAGGCATCGCGAATGTCCTGCTGCAAGAGCAGCATGCCCATGAGGATCGGCACGCCGACCACGAGGACCAATGCCAGTGTCATGAGCAGCGCGCTGGTATTATCCCGCTCGGGCAGGCGCTTGCGCAGCCGGGTATACAAGGGCCAAGTGACATAAGCCAGAATCGCCGCCCATAGCGTTGGCGTAATAAAAAAGACCAAGACCTGATAGCTGAGCAAAAAGAGCCCGATCAACAGCAGTAATAAGAGAAAGCGTCGGGTGGTGACGGAGGTGGACATGGCAGCCTCATCGATGTGATCTGGTTTCAAATCATTAAAAAATCAACGTGATGTCATCAGCAGCATAGCGGATCATCGGGCTTGCGCGCTGTATGAAAGATGTACATGGTCTCGGGTATCTCTGTGCGGGTGCGATCTGTGGCGGCAGGAGCAAAACCTATGGGTCGTGGTTTGGGTGGTCGTATTTTTGCATGACATGATTTGGGTAGGTGCGAGTCAGGTGTGATCCGGATCAAACCCGCAGCACCTATCAAAAAATAGCCGCTAAAATTTTAAATTTAATCGTATATTCAT
This sequence comes from Aquirhabdus sp., assembly GCA_030151145.1. GTDB lineage: Bacteria > Pseudomonadota > Gammaproteobacteria > Pseudomonadales > Moraxellaceae > Aquirhabdus. Next base: position 5,321 of record JASLEL010000309.1, read on the forward strand.
ACGGTTGTGCTTGCATTTTGTTATGCTCGGCGCGCGTAACGCTGGCGATCGCGGAACTGCGCGTGGATCGCGGGCAGTCTGCGCTATTTTGGCTCATATCCCCCAAAAACGACTAAAGGACATCAACCAATCACCATGCCTACGCCGACCACGCAGGATGTTCACATCGATCAATCCATCGCACGGCTACGCGCCGATCCGCTTTTGGCGGGCCTATCCGGCAGTCAGATTGCCCGTTTGCTCAGTGTGATCCATCGGGTCGAGTTTGCGGCGGGCGAGGTGATCTATGCGCAGGATCAGTCCGCAGATGCGCTGTATCTGATCGAGCGCGGCGAGGTTGAATTGGTGACGGCAAGCGGTCGTCTGCTGCCACTGTCTGAGGGACGCTGTGGCAGTGAAGCAGCCAGTGATACCCATGTTTATTTGAGCAGTGCGACTGCCCGTACAGCAGTCGATGCGATCCAGATTTCCAGAGCAGCACTTGGCGAGTTGATTGCCGCGCATGCATTGATTCGTACCCGGGCGACACTGGGGCTGATGGCACAGCTGTCGGGTGAGCGCTTGTCACCGCCTCAGCCTAAGAAAAAAACACCGACACCCGTGTCCAAAATGGATATCGTCGGCTGGCTCAGTGTGATCATTGCACCGCCCTTGATCTATGTACTGGGCCATGTCTCGGGGCTGGTCGTCGAGGCGGCTTTATTCTTAGCGATTTTGTCGGCGACGGTGTTGATGTGGCTGTTTAGCCTCGTCGATGAGTTCGTGCCGCCACTGATCGCGATTGCCGCCGTGCTGATCGTTGGGCTGGTGCCGTCTGAGGTGGCTCTGGAGGGTTTTTCCTCCAGCACGATGATGATTTTGGTCGGTGTGTATGCGCTGGCTGCCGTGCTGTCCTCGTCTGGCTTGACTTATCGCTGCATGCTCTGGCTGTTGATTCGTCTGCCAGACACGCCGTTCTGGCATCAGATGGCGCTGTTGCTCTCAGGCTATATCCTGTCGCCCATCATGCCGTCGGGGAATGCGCGACTCTCACTGATCCTGCCGTTTTATCGCGATATGTTTGAAGGGCTGAATCTGCCCGCGCATAGTCGGGCAGCCACAGCACTGATGGTTGCCACGTTCTCAGGCGGCATGCTCATGTCGCCCATGCTGCTGACCAGCAAGTCGTCCAACCTGACCGTATTCGGGATGCTGCCTGCGCAGTTGCAGGATGAGTTTCAGGGCATGTTCTGGTTTGTGGCGGCGGCTGTCGCAGCCTTGACGGTCACCCTCATGCATCTGGTTTTTACGCGGCTCTGCTTTGGACGCATCCAGCAGGAGCCACTACCCAAGGACAGGCTGCAGAAGCAACTGGCGTTACTCGGACCGGCTACTCCTGCCGAGAAGGCCGCCGTGGTGGGGTTTCTGTTCTTTCTGATCGGTGCCGCGACCACCAATATGCATCATATTCCCGCGGCATGGCTGGCGGCCTTTATGCTGGGCGGACTGTTGCTGCTGGGGCTGATCAGCAAAAAAGACTTCCAGCAAAAAATCGACTGGCCCATGATTTTCTTTCTCTTGAGTCTGGACGGTCTCAGTCGCACCATCACCTATCTACGGCTGGATGTGGCATTGGCGCATGCCGTCGGCGGGTTCTTTGCCTTTATCCATGGTCAGTTGGCCTTGTTTATCCCGGTGGCGCTGGTCGTGACCTTACTGCTGCGGCTGGTACTGCCGATCACTGCTGGTATGGTCGTGGCGACGGTTATCTTGCTGCCGATTGCCCAAGCTGAATTTATCAATCCATGGATCGTGGCTTTTCTGACGGCGATGTTCAGCGACATCTGGTTTATGCCCTATCAGAGCTCGCAGTACCTGCAGGTCGTCAGCAGTGGCTATGGGCGCTACTACAGTCAGGCCGATTTCCTCCGCTATAACCATTTGATGAATCTGTCGCGGCTGGTGGCGGCTTATCTCTCCATCCCTTATTGGCATTGGCTGGGTCTACTATGAAAACGGGCATTATTGCGACGCTGATCAGTGTTTTTTTACTGCTGGCATTTGCGCTGCTCAGTCTGTTTCACGAGACCAAGCCGCGTATTCTGGTCCTGCACAGCTTCAGTCGGGAGGATTCGTCCGTCATCAATCTGGATCAGGGTATCCGCAAAGTCCTGCTGAACAATCGGCAACCCCTAAGCCTGCGCTGGCACTATCTCGCTATTGATACTCAACCGAACGAATCCCATCGCCGCGAGGTCGCCGAGCAGGGCAAGCGTGTGATTGATCAGTTTGATCCGGATGTGCTGATCGCCGTCGATGACGAAGCACAGGAGTATGTCGCGCGCTACTATGTCGGCCATACCCGCGCAAAAATCTTCTTTACTGCGATTGATCATGATCCCAAGAGCTACGGCTATATCCGCAAGGACAATACGCCGGTCGCCAATGTGGCAGGGGTGATGGAGACCCTGCCGCTGGTGCCGCTGCGCGATGCGCTGAGCGCCATGTACCATCGTCCGCTACGCCTCGGCGTGCTCAGTATGTCGGGCGTCACCGGACATGGCGAGCTGCAGCAGGTCCTGCATTTCAACTGGGCGCCGGATCAGATCGTAAGTCAGGTGTATGCCGAGGACTTCCCGACCTGGCAGGCAGCGATTCAGCAGATGAATACCCATGTCGATGCGATCCTCGTGCTGGATTATGCCGGACTGCATGTGTCACCCTTTAGTACGGTGAACGTTCCCAATGAGGAGATCGTGCGCTGGATCGACCAGCACAGCACGGCGCTGCCGATTGGTATCAGCACGGATTATGTCCGCGACGGCGGCGCGCTCAGCATTTCGCCGTCTGCTGAAGAGATGGGCGAAACCGCAGCGCATCAGGCACTGGTCTGGCTGAAAGCGGAGCCGTCAACCACGCCTGCCAGTGTCATCAGCCATAGCGGCCGCTATCGCATTGCAGTCCGTGATCAGGCACTCCGTGCGCGTCACATCGCGCTGCCCGACATTTATGTCGCCAATGCTCAGCTAGATCAGCTGTACTGGCCTTAAAACAACTAAGCCACCCGAAGGTGGCTGTGTTGCTGTTGAATGGCGAATCACATCAGGCACTGCGCTGGGTGTTTTCCAGCACTTGCAGGTGCTCAAGCGCATCGCTGTTGTCACTGATCACGGTCGGACGGCGTTCGGGTTTGAGCACAGGCTTCTCATTGCCCTCGATCACGTCTTTGGTGATCTCGACAGTGCCGACATTCTGCATGGAGGGCAGGTCGTACATGGTGTCGAGTAGCACGTTTTCCATGATCGAGCGCAGGCCGCGTGCACCGGTTTTGCGTTCCAGCGCTTTTTTGGCGACCGCTTTGAGTGCATCCTGATCGAAAGCCAGATCGACGTTTTCCATCTCAAACAGACGTTGGTACTGTTTGGTCAGGGCATTGCGTGGCTCGGTCAGGATCTGCATCAGTGCGGTTTCATCCAGCTCTTCCAAGGTCGCAACGACCGGCAGACGACCGATGAACTCGGGGATCAGACCGTATTTGATCAGATCCTCAGGCTCGACTTCGCGGAAGAGCTGACCCAGCGTCTTGCTGTTGTCCTTGCTCTTGACCTCGGCACCAAAGCCCATACCGCTCTTGTCGCTGCGCTGCTGCACGACTTTCTCAAGCCCTGCAAAGGCACCGCCACAGATAAAGAGGATGTTGGAGGTATCGACCTGAACAAACTCCTGCTGTGGATGCTTGCGACCGCCTTGTGGCGGGATCGAGGCGACGGTGCCTTCGATCATCTTCAGCAAGGCTTGCTGCACGCCTTCACCGGAGACATCACGAGTGATCGAGGGGTTGTCGCTTTTGCGGCTGATCTTGTCGATTTCATCGATGTAGATGATACCCATCTGGGCTTTTTCGACATCGTAGTCGGCTTTTTGCAGCAGCTTTTGCACGATGTTTTCGACGTCTTCACCGACATAGCCGGCTTCAGTCAGCGTCGTGGCATCTGCCATGGCAAACGGCACATCCAAAAGGCGCGCCAGCGTCTGGGCGAGCAGGGTCTTGCCTGAGCCGGTCGGACCGATCAGCAGGATATTGCTCTTGGACAGTTCGACCATCGCATCACGTGCACCCGTCTTGGCGGGGACGTTAGTCGAGGCTTTGAGGCGCTTGTAATGGTTGTAGACCGCCACCGCCAGCGTTTTCTTGGCCTGTACCTGACCGATCACATATTGATCGAGGGTGGCGCGGATTTCGGCGGGTTTAGGCAAGGGGCGATCCACCCAGCTACCACCGGAGGCGGTGGTTGGGGTTTTGACCAGGTCGATGCAGATATCGACGCATTCATTACAGATATAGGCATTCTCACCGGCAATGAGTTTTTTTACCTCATCCTGACGCTTGCCGCAGAATGAGCAACTCTTGTCGTGATGGCCAGCGTTTTTAGGAATATCGGACATATAGACTCCGCAGGTATTACATATTCAAACAGACAGACCCCATAGGGTCTGGCCATGCCGTGGATACGTGGTCATGCATGGCATAACGGGGAAACGCTGTGGATCTCGATCCTGCCATCGTTTCCCTGCTTTTCACTTCTTATTACTATGCAACTTTAATGCAAATAGTGCAAATCGTTGCATCAGTCTTCCGATGGAGGGGGCTGCTGATGATCAGCACGTCCATCCATCACGCGTCATCAGCCCGGACGTTTGGTCAGGACGGTATCAACCAGACCGTAATCACGGGCCGCTTCGGCGCTCATGAAGTTATCGCGGTCGGTATCGCTGGCGATTTTCTCGATCGACTGGCCAGTATGGTAGGCGAGCAGGCCGTTCAGTTTTTCACGGATATAGAGGATTTCACGTGCGTGGATCTCGATATCGGAAGCCTGACCACGGAAACCACCCAGCGGCTGATGGATCATGATGCGCGAGTTCGCCAGCGCATAGCGCTTGCCATGAGCCCCTGCCGTGAGCAGGAATGAGCCCATCGAGCAGGCCTGACCGACGCAGAAGGTCGAGACGGGCGGCTTGATCAGCTGCATGGTGTCATAGATCGCCATACCCGCCGTGACCGAACCACCGGGCGAATTGATATACAGATGAATGTCCTTGTCCGGATTCTCTGCTTCAAGGAACAGCAACTGGGCCACGATCAGGTTGGCCATGTGATCTTCGACTTCACCCGTCAGGAAGATCACGCGCTCGCGCAGCAGACGCGAAAAAATATCGAAGGAACGCTCGCCACGCGAAGATTGCTCAACAACCATCGGTACCAGTGCATTCTGTACCGCCGACAAACGGTCGCCAGCGGTGGAAGTCAGTCCCGCGAATTGGGGCATCGTGTGCAGATCAATCACCTTAACTCATCCTTATGTAATCGAAACCTATTCTGCCAATATGGGGGATAACCTGCAAAATTGCAAAGGGCATCCGTTGATTTTATTTATACAGGGCAGTCAGTATTCCATTAAAAAAAGGTGCGCCAGGCACCTTTTTTTAAGCAGGAACAACATATTAGCGTTGTTGTTGCTGATTGCGCTTCAGCAGTTCCTGATAATCTACAGTCACTTCAGTGACTTGAGCAGCCGCCAGAATGTGGTCAACGACTTGATCTTCCAGCGCAACGGCTTCGACTTGCGCACGTTGTTGCTTGTCGGTCGTGAAGTATTCGATCACTTCACTTGGGTCTTCGTAGGATTCGGACATCTCGGCGATCATGGTTTTGACGCGTTCCTGATCCACGGTCAGACCGGCGTTATCGATGATCGCACCGACCAGTACGCCAAGCTTGACGGAGCGTTCGGCTTTTTCGCTGAACAGCTCATCCGGCAGCATGCTTTCGTCGAAGTTCTGGGCTGAGCCGAACTGCTGGGCGAACTGCTGCAGCATTTGCTGACGCTGACGGCGGACTTCTTCGGCGATCATGGCTTTAGGCACTTCGATGGCGTTGGCATTGACCAGTGCATCGAAGGTGGTTTGCTTCAGCTGGTTGCGCAGGCTGTTGCGTACTTCGCGCTCCATGTTCTTGCGTACGTCGGCTTTCAGCTTGTCTACGCCGCCTTCTTCAGGAGCGAGTTCAATACCGAACAGCTTGAGGAACTCGGCATCGACTTCCGGCAGGGCAGGCTTTTCAACCGTGGTGAGGTTGATCTTGAACTGAGCGGCTTTGCCAGCCAGATTTTCGGCTTGGTAGTTTTCTGGGAAAGTGACGTCGATGACTTTTTCTTCACCGGCTTTCATGCCTTTGATGCCGTCTTCAAAGCCGGGGATCATCTGACCCGAACCCAGCACCAGTTTGAAGCCTTGGGCGCTGCCGCCTTCAAACAGCTCACCGTCGATGCTGCCTTCAAAGTCGAAAGTCACTTGGTCATCTTTCTTGGCGGCAGTTTTCTTCGCCACGAAAGTTTGACGCTGTTTGCGCAGGTTTTCGATCATGGTGTCGACATCGGCGTCACCGACGGTCGATACCTGACGCTCAACTGCGAGGTCAGCAAAGCTGCCTACGGTCACGGTTGGATAGACTTCAACCAGTGCCTTGTAGGCCAGACCTTCGTCGTTCACGTCGACAGACTCGATGTTCGGCATGCCGACCGCTTTGATCTGTTCTTTTTCGATCGCTTCAAACACGGTGTCACGAATCAGATCGTTGATCACGTCCTGCTGTACGCTCGGACCATATTCGGCCTGAATGCGCGACAGCGGTACTTTACCGGGGCGGAAACCGTTGATTTTTGCGGTTTTGGCAATGCGCTTGATGCGGGCGTCGAATTGGGATTTCAGACGTTGTGCGGGCACGGTGATGTTCAGGCGGCGTTCGAGCCCAGAGACCACTTCAGTCGTAATTTGCATGGTTTCCTCTTGGAATTAAAGAATGATCAATCAGATCGGGTTTAGCATACGCGGAACGTCATCGTGATGTCCTATCCGAGTCGGTGTGTATAGAGCCGGGATGAATATCAGTGTCCGTACATCGCAGGGTTGAAAAATTGAGCACTGGATTATACGCGAAAGTGCGGCAGGATTCAAAAGATATGCGATAGAAGGAACGATGAAAAGGGAAATGAGGGGCACGGTTGGATACACCATGCCGATCGCACCACTTGCCTTAAACAAAGACGCCACCTGCCGTATCGATGGTAGCGTCTTTGGATGGGATGCACTGTCGCGCCAGATCAGGGCTGGGCTGTGGGGGTGTCGTTGACATCCATATGATAGAGATGCTCGACATGCTCTAGGCGTAGCATGGCCTGATCATAGGCGCCCTCTCCATACAGGGCCTTGATATGCAGCAGTTCGTGACGCGCCTGGGCTGGGTGATGGTCCAGCGTCAGTGCGGTGGCGTAGCGCAGCAGAGGCTCGACTTGAGGGTTACGATAAGCCAGATCGTGTAGCATGGTCAGTTGCTTGCTGGACATACCGGGGACCTGCATGGTGTGTCGGGTGTTCAATTCTTCACGTAATTGTGTGATGAATCGGGTTTGCCCAATCACCTTCTGTACCTCTGCTTGAGGTGTGTTGGGGTTACGGAAGATGTAGTCCAGTGCGGCGTACTCATGCCAGCATGTGATCAGGATCGCCCAGAGCAGCAGCATGATCGTCATGAGGACGCCATGAGAGACGGTCGGGGTGGATACTGCTGCTGCCGGCGTGGTGTTTGCTGGTGTGGCATCGTCTGTCGTGGTCTCACCGATCTGCACTTCGCCGTTGACCAGTCCCAGCAGGAATCCAAAGGGGAACAGGAAATAGCCGTATTCCAGCGGGTATTCCAGCATACCGTGAATCAGTATAAATCCCACCGCAAGCAGGGCAAAAATAGCGCTGGCTTGCTTGGCTTGCAGCGCGAGACGGCCGATCCAGCAGGCGGTAGGGATGATGATCGCCAGACCCAGGACCGGGCCATTCCATAGCATCAGATCCAGCAGGATATTGTGCGCGGAGTTGGCCATCTCCATGACCGGGTCGATGGAGGTCATCGCGAGTTGCGCGGCATTGATCTGATTCCATCCATAGCCCCAGAGTGGGCCATGGATAATCGCCAGACTCATCTGTTGCCAGAGCGGTAGACGGCTGGTGGCCAATGCGTGATCGACCAGATCGGCAGGTCTGCTGCCACTGATTTCAGAGAGTAAAGGCAGGCTGATGGTCAGTGCCACAAACAGCACGATCCAGCCGCTCACAAAGAGGGTAGAGACTCGCGGATTGGTGAGTTGGCGTTGTTTCCATATCCACCAGCCAAGCGCAGCCAATGCGCCGAGCCATGGTGTGCGTGACTGTGTCAGTACAAGACCTGCAGTCAGGAATAAGAGCAGCATCAGACTTGCTATTTTGCCGATTTTGCGCACTTCATACAGATACCAGACCATTGCCAGCGCCATACAGATGAAGGTCGCCAGATGATTTGGCTGTCCGAAATTGGCAAACGGGCGATAGTTGGAGGTGATCGCAAAGCAGTCCTCCCAATTACTGTAGTCCGGCTGGATCAAGAGCCACTGCCTGCAGGCAATCCAAGTCGAGAGCATGCCACCGATGATGACGACCGCTGCAAAAGCCTGATAAGTGATCTGGCGTCGCTTGGGGTCGATTGCCAAATTGTGGCCGATGAAAATGGTCAGTGCAAAAACCAGCAAGTAGCATGCGGTGATCAGGGCATCGCCCCAAAAGAAGACCAGACCGCATGCCCACTGAATGAGCGGAATCAGGCCACAAGCTGCAAAAAACAGGACCATGCGCGGGCGCTGTAGCGGTTGATCCATAAAGGTGAGCAACAGCCCCAATAACAACACGGCTATGAACGAGGCAAACTCACTGTAGCCGG
>JASLEL010000329.1 GCA_030151145.1 Aquirhabdus sp.
GCTGAAACACGTCCTGCTGCGGGATCGAGCCAAACATCATGGTACACCATGCTGCCATGAAGCCGACAATCGAGGCAAAGTCACCTTTGGGCCAGAAGTCAAACTTGCCCTCCTTCATGGCATGATCGACCACATAGGCCACACCACCCACCTGCCCCGTCACTTCACCGCCGATCCACAGCATACCCAGCACGATGATAATCATCTGGATAAAGTCCGTGATCGCAACCGCCCACATCCCACCAAAGAAGGTATAAATCAGGATGGTTACAGACCCAATCCACATACCTTCCACATGAGCAATGGCACCACCGGAGACGATATTGAACACCAACCCCAACGCCGTGATCTGCGCACCCACCCAGCCAAGGTAGGAAATCACGATGGCAACAGTCGTCAGGAACTCAACCGCACGGCCATAGCGTAGCTTGTAGAAATCCGCCAATGTCAAAAGCTTCATGCGGTACAGCGGCGCAGCAAACAGCAGACCGACCAAAATCAGGCATAAGGATGCGCCAAAAGGATCGGCAACCACGCTATTGAGACCGCCTTGCAGGAAGGTCGCAGGGATGCCCAGCACCGTTTCGGAGCCAAACCACGTCGCAAAGACGGTCGCCGTCACCACGTAAAAAGGCAGGTTACGTCCGGCGATGGCAAAGTCCTTGGCATTGTGCACGAGACGACCCGCCCACAGACCAATCCCCACCGAGATCACCCAATATGCAATGACGAAAACAAATAACATGACGCTCCCTTACCCCTCTTTATCTAACAGGTGCGGCCCATACAAATCTTGCTTTAAAAGCGGCGAAAGGATAACCGACTAGGCCCACGAGGACAATCCTGTCCGGTCATCAATTATCGCCCTGCGTCGCCCGATCATAGGCCATAACCATGATCCAATCATGCACAGATCATGCAAACCACCCCAGAAGCCCGCAAAAAACATCGTTCAGAGGTGTGGCCCATGTGACGGCACGCAAATACTCAACTTAAAACACACGCGATTGCAGCACAAAATACGGAGGCATACAAAAGAAACCGTCCTACAAAGGGAGGATTAGGTGATCTGAATAAACATTGACAAGCGTGATAGCTATCATCATGGCGGGATAGATGATGATATGACATCTATTGAGGATAGCGCAGGAAAAATAAAATAAGGCCTGCTGTGTCAGCGGGGCACCTGCGCTGACACAGTATAGAGGATGCTTTATTGATCGTGATGCCCATTAAAAACCGACTTAAAGCACGATCAACTGCTCTCTGAATACGTCAAATGATTCAAAGCCGATCGATGGCTGGAACGCCTTATCAGACGAGAAATCCGCTGGGTTACGCGTCAAGGAGGCAACGGATGCATGCAGCTCGTTCATCGGCTTATTCTTCGGATTGAATGCATAGTACAATTCTTGGCACTTTTTCAGTATACCCGCGGTATCAATACCTTGATTTTCAGCCTTCACCGTCTGTTGATATACGGATATAAAATCATTCAGTGATACTTTTTCCATATCGACAATGGATCTATACAGTACAAAAGCACTCACCTTATCGCATTTGTTCTTCAATGCGGAGGAGGTCACAGAGCGGGACCAGCCTGCAAAATCAAGGCGCACCATACTCACCCCCTCCAGCACTGCGCAGTATCTCAGCACCTCGCTTTCCGAGCCTTCCGAGGAACCAAATAAAATATCGACAAAGCCAGACACCATCGTAGAGACTGCGGATTGATTATCTCCCGCAATAAAACCTTTAATAGAGTCATTCACCACACTACTAATATTTTTCGCATTATCGGAGGTATAGGCTTTGGTCTGATAGACGAAGGACTGTATCGTTGAGATCGGGAATGTCTTATCGGTTCCTTGCCCCGCGCCCAATAGGGATGTCTTGATTCTTTCAGCATAATACAGCGACTTTGCCTGCCCCAGCGCCATCAGCGAATCAAGATGCGCAGAGCATTCGTCCCGCAGTTCAGTACTGGCATCTTGGCCAATCAATGCTTTGGTAATTGCAGCCATAATCTTACACTCCTTTCCTTGGATGAATTTAAAATCGTAAGCAGCATCGTTTACACAGCAAATCCGAATGCTGCGCGTCGATTTTTTATCCTTTGGGTTCATTAGTCAACACCTGCAGCAGGCATTCAGACGTATAAATCAAGATCATAAAAAAAATCGATATAACATATACTTACTTATAAATAATAAAGATTATGCTTTGCAATTACACTGCAACATACAGGGTGATGAATGTGCGAAAGATGAAAGTTCAGACGCGTACGCCAATAAAAAAAGCCGCCCTTGTAGGACGGCTTTTCGTTCATCAACAACCGACGATCAGTGACCGCCGCCATTGATGGCTTTGTACATTTCTTCGACCACTTTCTTGGCATCACCGAAGATCATCATCGACTTGTCGAGATAGAACAGGTCGTTGTCCAGACCGGCATAACCAGCCGACATCGAACGCTTGATGATCATGACAGTACGTGCCTTGTTGGCTTCCAGAATCGGCATACCATAGATCGGCGAGCTTGGATCGTCTTTGGCCGCAGGGTTAACCACGTCGTTCGCACCAATCACGAGGACCACGTCAGTACCGGCGAAGTCAGAGTTGATCTCGTCCATTTCCAAAATGTCTTCGTACGGTACGTCAGCTTCAGCCAGCAGGACGTTCATATGACCAGGCATACGACCGGCAACCGGGTGAATCGCAAAGCGAACCTTTACGCCTTTTTCTTTCAGGCTGTCGGCCAGCTCTTTGACCGCATTCTGGGCACGGGCTTGCGCCATACCATAACCGGGCACGATCACCACACTGTCAGCATTGGACATCAGGAAGCCTGCGTCTTCAGCAGAACCGGAACGGTAGTTCTTCTGCTTTTGTTCACCGCTATCTGCACTCGAAGCTGCAGTAGCACCAAAGCCACCGAACAGCACGTTGAACAGCGAGCGGTTCATCGCACGACACATGACGTAGGACAGAATCGCACCCGACGAACCGACCAGCGAACCGGCAACGATCAGCATGGTGTTGTTCAGGGTGAAACCGATACCGGCAGCCGCCCAACCCGAGAAGGAGTTCAAGAGCGATACCACCACTGGCATGTCACCACCACCGATCGGCGCGATCCAGAACAGACCGAACACCAGTGCAAAGGCCGTCATGGCATAGAAGGCATTGATATCACCATTGATGAAATAGTAGATACCGAAGGCCAGCATGGCAGCGAACAGACCAGCTTGTACAGGTTTAACCCATGCACCCTTGATGGTCTTGGCCCATTTCTTGGCAGCCAGTTTGCCATAGGCAAATACCGATGCAGAGAAAGTCACGGCACCAACGAAACAGCCGACGAACAGTTCAAAGTTATGCACTGCATCCGGGGCTTCGAAAATCGCACGATTGTGCAGTACGGCAGCCACCGCAATGAAGACCGCTGCCAGACCCACGAGGGAGTGCATCAGGGCAACGGTTTCAGGCATTTGGGTCATTGGCACGGTACGCGCACGGGCGATACCGATGATCGCACCCAGCACCATGGCACCACCGATCATGATCATGACCGGATTGTGTACCATGAAGAAGGTGGTGATGATCGCCACAGCCATACCCAGCATACCATAGCGGTTACCCATGATCGCAGTCTTAGGACCGGACTGGCCGCGCAGGGTCAGAATAAAGAGAACGGCACCAACCAGATAGAACCACTCTGCATGTTCAGCGATAAATTGCATCAGGGGTTCTCCTTATTTCTTCTTGCGGAACATATCAAGCATGCGTTCGGTCACGGCAAAGCCACCGAAGATGTTGATACTGGCCAAAAATACCGCCAAGGCACCGAGCACGGACGTCGGCGTAATGGTCTGCAGATCGGCACTGTCAGCGACAGGGATACCTACAACTTGCAGCATCGCACCAACAATGATCACACCCGACAGCGCGTTGGTCACCGCCATGAGCGGCGTGTGCAGCGCAGGAGTCACACCCCAGACCACGTAGTAACCAACGAAGATCGCCAGTACGAAAATGGTGAAGATGCTGACAAAAGGCACGCTGGCAGCGTGGGTGACGGCTTGATTCACGATTTCTGGATTCATGTCTATCTCCTTAACCACGCTTGAGCAGAACTTGGCCGCTGTGGGTGACGAGCAGTGCTTTCTGTATCTCTTCTTCAGGATTCAGGGCAAGCGCGCCTTCTTTATCAAACAGGGTCACGACAAAGTTCAGGACGTTACGGGCATACAGCGCCGAGGATTCGGTGGCCAGCGTACCCGGGATATTCGGAATACCGAGGATCTTGACGCCGTTCTCAGTCATGACGTTTTGACCGACGACGGAGCCTTCGACGTTACCACCGGTTTCAACCGCCATATCGAGAATGATCGAGCCGGGCTTCATCTTGGCGACGGTCTCGGCTTTGATCAGACGTGGCGCGTTACGGCCCGGGATCAGCGCAGTGGTGATCACGATATCGGCGTTCGATACGGCTTTATCGACGATCACAGCCTGATCCTTGACATACTGCTCGGACGGAATCCAAGCATAACCGCCAGTACCAAGCGCTTTGGCCTTCTCTTCTTCAGACATCGGCACGTCGAGCCACTTGGCACCCAAGGATTCGACCTGCTCTTTAGCGGTCGGGCGCAGGTCGGTAGCTTCAACCACAGCACCCAGACGTTTGGCGGTTGCGATAGCTTGCAGACCGGCCACGCCCACACCCATGATCACGACACGAGCAGGTTTAACAGTACCTGCTGCAGTCATCAGCATCGGAAACATGCGTTGGTATTCAGTCGCAGCGATCAGCACGGATTTATAACCGGCGAGGTTAGCCTGCGAGGACAGCACGTCCATATTCTGTGCACGTGACAGGGTACGTGGCAGCAGTTCAAGCGCAAACGCACTCACGCCCTGAGCAGCAAAGGCATCCAGATCCGGGTTGCGATACGGATCAAACATCCCGACCACGATGGTGTTTTGACCCAGTTTTTGAATCTCTTCACCTTTAGGTGCACGTACTTTCAGGATAATCTGGCTGCCGGCATAAGCATCTTCGGCAATCTTGGCACCGGCTTGCTCATACGCACTGTCGATGTAGGCGGCATGAACACCGGCTCCACGCTCAACAACAACGGTATGACCGCTGGCAACAAATTTCTTGACGGTTTCAGGAGTCGCGGCTACGCGAGTTTCACCCGCAACGCGTTCAGCTGGTATTCCGATCTGCATGAGTGTTCCTCAAGCTAAAGGTCTGATGTGGTTAGGCAGCTTTTTTGGACAAAAAACTACCTTGCGAATCTTACGCAAAGGCGTGCGATTATACTGCAAAATGGTACCTATTTTATCAGTGAATGATGATATTTTTCGATGAAAGTATAATTTTTAATCTTTAGTTCTATTTCGGAACGCACTTTCATCGATTTTGCACAATCAACATATACGATGAACGGTTATTTACCGCAGCATTCACCTGTGCTCCACTGCGTGTGATGAGATCTACACCATGTAGCATGCCATACTGATGAACACTGCTGATGAACATCGGAACCCGACCATGAACTCTGCCCTGCCCCAAGCCCCCGCCGTATCTCACGACAATCCTGCATCACCGCTGCCACAGATAAATGATCCAAAGCAAACGGCAGCCAGCTTACACCAACGGCATGGCGTTGAGATTGGCCTAAATGCTGTTTTTTCGGCCGACTATCTGCAAGCCCGGGCACGCTTCCGTGCAGCAGCCAATGCATTAGGGCTGACCTTGATCGCCTATCCGATCCAGCAGCAGGCACCCTCTGGTGAGGAACTGACGATTGATGTCGCGATTTGGGAAGGGCATCCCAACAATGTCCCACATGTACCATCCAATGTCGCCGACCCGGTGCAGGATCAGGTATTAATAGTCACAAGCGGGATTCATGGCGTCGAAGGCTTCTATGGTTCAGCCGTACAGATCCAGTTGATGCACGACTGGCTCGCCGAGCCTACCAAAAAGCCTGCCCAGCGCTGCGTGCTGATCCACGCCTTAAATCCCTACGGCTTTGCATGGCGTAGACGGGCCAATGAAGCCAATATCGATCTGAATCGTAATCTCTTAGTCGATGACAAGGCTTATAAAGGCAGCCCTGCACTCTATGGCGTCTTATATCCGCACCTGAATCCCAAAGGCACCCCGAGCCTCTTGGACTTCCCTGAATTAAAAAGCCGTCTGGCGCTGCGACGCTATGGTTTTGCTGCCCTCGAATACGCCATCACCGCCGGTCAATATGACTATCCGCAAGGCATCTATTATGGCGGTGCTGCGCGCTCGAAGCTGGGACAGCTCCTGCAAGCCCACTTTGCTGAATGGCTGGGCGGTCGCCATGAAGTCGTGCATATCGACTTTCATACTGGCCTAGGCGATTGGGGCACGTACAAGATCCTGTTTGATCACCCGCTGACAGCACAGCAAAGCCAGTGGATGAAGCAGACCTTTGCAACCGATCAGGTGGTCGAGGTGCCAAGCAACCATGAATACAGCTGGTCAGGATGGAAAGGGGGGCTGGGGAAATTCTGTCACCATCTGCTGGATGCGCAAGCTGACGCAGCACATCCCTATCAGTATGCCTGCGCCGTTGCCGAATTTGGTACGTATGAAGGATTACAAGTCCTCAAAGGACTCTGTGCCGAGAACCAAACGTACTGGTGGGGAGACAGCCAGTCACGGCAGACCGAAGCCTCCAAAGCCCGCCTCACCGAACTGTTCTGTCCAACGGATATCACATGGCGACAGGAAACACTACAGCAAGGCTGCCTGCTTATTCATCAGGCATTGGCAGGGCTGACGCAGCAAAGTATAAGCAGCATCAGCAATTGACATGATTTAAGAGACTGGTTTTTAAGCAGCTTAAGGCACGGCCTTGCGCGAAAGCAGCGCAAGCCAGCCGCGCACGATCCGATACAGATGCCACAACGCCACAAAGATCCACAGCAGAATCCCCAGAAACACCAGCATTCCGCCAAAGGAAAACAGTGACCACTGCACCGCAGGATGATCGGATGCCAGTGCGACCAGACTGACCGGTAGGCCCCAGATCAAGAGCACGGTCGCGAGAACCGCCATAAAAATACTGTACCAAAACGTCTTGATCTGCCAGTCAAAATGACTGTGCAGCCAAGTACCGTTGGCTTCTGGACGCTTGACGTAATTAATGATGATCGCCACCAGCCACGTGAGCCCCGCCGTAAAATAGCTGAGCAAATACAGCGCATAGGTCACGTGATTGATCAATGTCAACTCGCGCTCATTCTCGATCACGAGTTGCGTATGCACAGGTGGACGGGGATAAGATTCATTCATCGGACCAATACTCCTTCTGAACCAAGTACACTTGCCAGTTTACGGCTTGCTCAAGAGTGCCTGCAACTGCAGCATACCGCCGGGCTGCTGTTCGACATCAAGCTGATCAATCTGCACGCCCTGCTGGGCCAGACGGGTCAACCAGTTACCCAGTACCGCAAAACTCTGATGCGATGTCGTCACCGACAGGCGTCCTGCTGCATCCGTGGTGGTGATCATCAGCCCCTGCTGGGTTGCACTGCTCTGCACGATCGCCGACAAAGACTGCGACTGATCACTAGAAGCATGCAGCATCGGTGCCTGCCCACGCATCCAGAGCAACGTCTGACGCTCCTGATCAGCCCTTTCCTGTGCTAAAGAGGCATGGTGATGCAGCCAATAACCGCCTCCGACTACGATCAGTAGACCCAGAAACACCGCCAGAATCATCAATGCCAACTGATCTCGCGCGGGCAAACGCTGATAGCCTTCCTCAAGCTCACGCCATTTGCTGGCGAAATTTTGATAAAACGTGGATGAACGATAACGGTTCATCACCTGTTGCAGCGGCTGACTCATAATGACACCTTGACTGTACCCATCACACCTGCGGCACTGCTTTTATCCGCGTTGTTACTTGCCGAACCCAATTCCGCTTTCAATCCCTGCTGGGCGATCTGACTGCGCAGTGCCTCCAGACCCGCCATGGTCGGCGCGCTGACCTGAAGTTCAAGTGCACCATTCCGGGTTGGGCCATTGTCGTTGCCACTGCTGGCGGCTGCACTGCTGGTGTAGCGGATTTTTTTAGCTTGCAGATGCGACTGGCTCAAAGCCGGCCCCACCTGACTGATCAGGGACAAAGCCGTCATATCAGCGCCACCCGCCGCGTTCAGATGACCCTTCATCTGACGGGTCAGATTCACGATATGACGCTCATCCGGGAACCATTGCCGGTACTGCTTTTCTGCTTGGGCATGCGTTGCGTCTGCCACCCGGTTATAGCGCCAAATCTTGAGGCCATCCGACAGCATCTGTACAGCTACACAGACCACCAGCACCGCTGCAACTGCACGCCAATAGCTAGAAATACGATGCTCGCGCACATAAGCTGCCAGATTGAAAGCATGACGGGCATTGAGCTGATCCGGCAGTAGCGCCGATGACGGTCCTGTATACGGCTGCCACACGATACCTGTATGCGCCTGATAAGCCTCCAATATGGCGCGGTCACGCTCATTGACATCGCCGATCACCTCGATTCCCGCCAGTTGGCCGACATGAGAGAGCGTGAGGTCAAGAAAGTCCGCAGGAACCGCATAACTTTCATTTAATCTGAGAATACGGTTAGGACCATCCAGCAGCAGCGTGGCTTTCTGCTCAGTCAGCGGCATCAGGAGGAAATCCGGCAGCAGGGCTGCCACACGCCACGGCGTCAAACCCAGCGATGACAATAGCAATGCCACATCTGCACGTGGCTTGGCCAGCACACTGAGCTGCTGCTGGTGATGCTGATAGCGCACATCCAACTGATCAATCGACGTCAACGCATACTCTTCGAGCAGATAACGCACGCCTTCAGCACCGATCTGGCGAAGCTGGGCTTTAGACATCGGTTGCTGCAGCATCTGTACACTGGAAGTCGGAAAAAAGACCGCCACTTCCTGAATGCTAAAAGGAGCCGTCGCCTTCAGCAAGGCATCCCATCCCGTCACCTCTTGCCAGTTCTGGATTGCACTATGACCATCGATCCACCAACGCAACCGCTCTGGTGCGCTTGTGCCATCCGGCTGCACGGTTCGCGCTTGCACCCACAAATACAGCATATTTCATCCCTCGGCCTAGCGCCGTTACTTACGCATACATGATCAATCGCCATTCAGACATGGCCGATCGCATTCAAACAATCATCCAACAACCATTTGGCTCATCTCAGGCGCGGCTTGGCGGTACAAAGCGCGCATTCTCAACCGACAGCCCCGGCACGATGATCTCCTGCTCAAACACCCGCGCCTCTGCCAGGCTAAAGCCCTCTGCATCATCATCCAAGAGCAGCCCCGCCATATAAGCTACGATATTCATATGACATACCACCACGATACAGCGGGCATCATATTGCGCTGGCAAAAGTGCCAACTGATCGAGCCCGATCCGCGGATCGGCATCGGGCGTGATCCCGTCCACAACCTGTACCGGCACCTTGGGCAGCAGCACCTGAAACGCAGCCAGCGTCTCCTGCGCCCGCACATAAGGACTCGCCACCAACAGATCCGGCTTATACGCATCCACGATCTGCTGTGCCGTCCATGCCGCCTGCGCCATGCCTTTTGCGGTCAGCTTGCGTACCGCATCGTCGGGCTGATAGGGACCTGCTTCTCCGTGACGCACCAGAATCAGTTGCATGATGATATTCCTTTCATCGGCTTAGGAAATAGATGACGTCGGCTGCTCAACCGTATTGGGCAGCACGAACTCCACATCACTACGATGACCGGTCTGCATCAGTGACAATGCGATACCGAGCGGGGGCTTACCTTCAAAAATCACCTCATACAAGGCACAGGTGATCGGCATATACACATCCAGTGCTTTAGACTGGGCACGCACCTGCCGAATGGTATTGATGCCTTCAGCAGTCTGTCCGAGCGCAGTCACCGCCTCATCCAGCGTCTTACCCTGACCCAGCGCCAGCCCGATCTGATAATTACGACTGAGAGGACTGCTACAGGTGGCGATCAGATCACCCACACCCGACAAGCCCAAAAAGGTCAAGGGATTGGCCCCCAGACGCACTGCAAAACGGCTCATCTCAGCCAGCGCACGGGTCAAGAGCATACTGCGGGTATTCTCACCCACATGATAAGCCGCGCCCATCCCCATCGCTACCGCATAAATATTTTTGAGGGCTCCGCCCAACTCCACGCCATGCACATCGGTATTGGCAAAGACACGGAACAGCGCACTGGCGAGCGCCTGATGCACCGCGTAGCGCACGGCTTCACTCGGGCTTGCAATCACCGTACCGGCCGGAATACCCGCCATCAGCTCTTTAGCCAGATTCGGACCCGACAACACGCCATAAGGTACCTGTGGGAGCTCCTCACGAATGATATCGCTCATGAGTGCAAAGGTATCCGGCTCAATGCCCTTGGTCAGCGACACTACGGCCTGACTGGTGATAAACGGCGCGATCTGACGCAACACCTGCCGGAACGAACTACTCGGGATCGCCACCAGAATCAGATCCCGATCGCGCACGGCATATTCGATATCGCTGGTAAAAGACAGATGCTGATCCATCTCGAAGTCAGGCAGATAGCGCGCATTGCGCCGGGTTTCCTGCATCTCTTTAGCCATCGCTGCATCGCGGATAAACATACGCGTATCACAGCCATTGCGTGAAGCCACATTGGCCATCGCCGTACCGAAGCTGCCACCCCCCAGCACGGTCACGCGCATGGGGGGGATCTTGCTTTTATCCTGCGTACTCTGTTGCGATACGATTGGGCTATCCATTTGATTTATCCGACATACCTGATTGATACAGGCTGGCGTTGATGCGCCAGACCAAGTGTTACATGTAACAAAATACACACCTCAAAGCCGCTTTATGAACCGTGCCATTCCTTCAGAAAGCCTTCGATGGCAGGCAACTCGCGGGTCAATTCGCGTGTCGTTGATCCAATATAGACAAACCCGGCAATGATATCCTCTGCACGCAGTCCAAACGCCTGCTTAAGCACTGGCGACTCCGTAATCGCCCCCGTACGCCACATGCCGCTATAGCCCTGTGCCACTAGCATCAGCAGCAGATTCTCAACCGCTGCTCCCATGCTGAGCACCTGTTCGACCACGGGAACCTTGGGATGCTCCTGCGGCACCACTGCACACACCAAAATCAGCGGTGCCCGGAGTGGCTGAGTCAACACTTTGCTTAAGAGCGCCTCATCCGTTTCTCCTCGTGCAATCAGCGCCTGCTGAAACGCCTCACCCATACGATGACGCGCATCTCCGCGCACAGTCAGAAAACGCCAAGGCTGCAGACGATGATGGTCTGGTGCCGTCAGTGCAGCCAGCACGGCCTGCTGCAGCTCTGCCTCAGTTGGCGCAGGCTCGACCAGATGACCATCCGAATGGCGGCTATTGATGAATTCAAATATCTGCTCGGCATTCAGACGGCTCATCGATGTCTCTGTCATATGTGTACCTGTATCCATATCTCTCATGGCCCTTTATGCCAATCCGGGCAATGTCGCCTGATCCGCCAGTACAGCTTCTGTCGTCTGTGTCGCAGGCTCGAAGATCTCAGTCTCACGCACACGGGCTTCGCCAGAACGCAAACTCAGCCAGTCAGCCGCAATGACCCAAGTCGTATGCGCAGCACGACTGCCGGTAAAAACGCCGGCGTGCCCACCCGGCACCACCTGAAAAGTCTTATCCTTTGATCCCACCACACCCATGATGGCACTGGCCGACGAGACCGTCGCAATCACATCCTGATCGCCTGCAAACGCCAAGAGCGCACTGGTGATGCGTTTAAAGCTGATCTCATGCTCGCCCAGCGAAAAATAGCCACGCTGCATGCGATTGGCCAGCCCCATCTTCTGGATGACCTCCAGCACTGTCGCACCCGGATAGTCCGGCATATTGGTAAACCACTCATTCATGGTCATGTAGCGGCTGACATACTCATCATCGGCCAGATGGCGGATCAAATCCAGATAGCTCATGACCGCCGCCATCGGCGCAGTCGCTTTAAACATCAGTGACAGGATACGGCCATCGACATGAAAGATCCCGGGATTCAGCTTGACCAACTGCGGACCGGTCATGCGGCGGATCAGTCCGGTCGGTCCGGATACCAGCATCGCTACCTTACCAATGCCGCCCAGCACTTGATGCAGATTGATCGGTGAGGCAATCGTCACCAAATTCTTGACCACATCACTGCCTGCCGCTGCGGTATACATCAGCGACAGCAGGCCGCCCATGCAGTAGCCCAAGACGGAGATATCCTTCTCACCGCTATGGAATTGCACGGCGCGTACCGCCTGCGGGAACCAGCGCAGTGTATATTGCTCGAGTGACAATTCTGCTTCATTGCGATCAGGACGCCCCCAATCGATCAGATAAATCTCAAATCCGCGCGCCTGAAAATAGCGCACCAGCGAACGCTCTTGCATCAGATCAAAGATCCATGCATAGACACCCAGTGGCGGCACCAAGAGCAGCGGGGTCTTGTAACTGGCCTTCGACACCTCAATGGTCTCACCCTCGATCTCAATCCGAGGGTCGGTCAGAGGCGGATAATAATGTACGGAAAACACGCCATCACGCAGCAGCTCGACGCGGGGAGATTTGTTCTGCAGCAGATAGCGCTCAGGGTGCAGACGGCGCTGAATCGAATTGTTCAGCCCTTTCTGGACATTGTCCGCAACCCCCGCCACCGTTTTAAAAAAACCAGCCATGCAACTCCCCTCATTACCATGAGTGTCTTGATTGTAGGACATTTATTGAATCAGGCGATAGACGATAAGGTCCATGCGTGACATTTATCAACAAAAAACGCGGGCTGAGCCTACGCGATGAAGCTTCATGATCAGCACCATCCAAACGACAG
>JASLEL010000429.1 GCA_030151145.1 Aquirhabdus sp.
ATGCGCTAAAGCTCATTGCACCATACTATCGACCATAATGGGTTAAAACCTATCCTACACTTGCTACACTGCAAATTCTCATATTGCTCACTTTAAAGCTTTAAGCGGTGTAGATTCCAAAATGAATTTTATAGGTATTCCCGCTTATGTCACCTTTGCTTGTTTTCGGTATTGCGTCAGTGACGTGGATTGTTTGGTTACCGGCTTGCAGCCTCCAGCAAATGGCACGGGGCAGGAGTGGCAGTGTAACAATTCTTCCAGAGATTCCAGTTTTTCCGTTAGTTGCTTGGGGTTTAGCATATCTTTTTTATCGCTTATCTTTGCCGGTTGGTGTGGCGCTGGTGGGTATCGCTCATCTGCTGTTGCTGGTTGCGTTCTTACTTAGTATTGTCAAATCAAAAGTATTACTGCGTCGTTCAAAGAGGGACTGAATTTCAATGCGTTGTTAGGGCGCGTAGGGTGCGTCGAGACGCACCTTCCGGCATTTGATGCAAAATCTCACGCACGGGATCAATGCGCAAGATTGAAACGGTCAGGATGATCGCTTAGATTCTGGACTCCAATCCACATCGACGAGATAAATGCATATGGATCACCATCTAGTGGCTCTGCTCTTTAATGTTTCAGTCATATTGCTCCCGATCAATATGCTGGCGCTCTTCCTATATATCAAAAAGCTAATCCCACACTTTATCTAACACTCCGCATGCCGACCTTCACAGCCTTAAACCTAAGAAACACGATAGATCAATTACAAAGACTCGTCTTTTCATTATCCTTCCTAAAGCATCAGGACAAACTCTTAAATTTACTTTGTTTTACTTATGCCATTTTGCTCGGTCTTTTCCTTTTCTCTAGTCTATGGCTATTGTTTGGATTGTGATTAAAGGCACGTATAACCTAGTATGGGCCCCAGCCCATCAGAATATAGTCTGCATAAGCTTCAAAAAGCCAAAGCCCCTATAGACTGCAACACGCCCAAGTGCATTACACCATTCCAGCCAGGCTTGTGAGATAGCCAACATGAATAGCCCAAATGGCTGCAATATTTGACCTTGGCAATAAAAAGGGAACCATTCGTTATGATCATCATGATCAATCTCATCGTAATAACGATCATGCACTTGATTTTTATAGCAAAATATAGGAATCTAGATCACCCAGGCAAATACAATAAAGCACTTTTTATTCTTTTAATCTGCGTCAACGTCTTTAATGCAAACAACATTATCGACAATAGGATGCTTATATTTCATCCACCTCTTCCTGAGATCCCAGCCCGCAGAGCACGCATCCAACCACACCAATGCCACCTGATCACCACAAAAAATCAGCCAAAAACCGCCCCCGTTACACAGCATATCCACACCCAACACGCCATCAACACAGCCTCAACCAATCACCTCTGAACCCCACACCCACACTAAGCCCACGCTAAGGCAGCAGCGCTTAAATCCATATCAGCCTCACAGCACACCATCACCTCAGCAACCCAGGTGCGCTGTGACACTTCATACCCGATAGAGGAGCTCAATAACATGAAGAAGATCTTGATACTCACCACGCTGATGATGTCCATGACCGCCCTGACTACCGCATATGCGGATGATCAATCGCAGGGTCAAGGCACCAATCCTTACGACCATCGCAACCATCAGCAAGGCGCCGCAAGCAGCCCACAAGGCGCTCCACAAGGCGGCAATCCCCAATGGCAAGGCCAGCACAACAACCCTCAGGGTGGCAACCCGCAATGGCAAGGCCAACGTAACAACCCTCAGGGTGGCAATCCCCAATGGCAAGGTCAACGCAACAACCCTCAGGGCGGTAACCCGCAATGGCAGGGCCAGCACAACAACCCTCAAGCGACCCCCCAAGGCAACCCGCAATGGCAAGGTCAGCGTGCGGACGACCATGGTGGCTATCGCGGCGGGGATCATGGCAATGGACAATGGCAAGGCCCGCGTCCCGATGAACATCATGATGATCATCAATGGCAAGGCTATCGCGGTGACGACCACCGTGGCTTTGGCGGCGACCATCACGGGTATGGTGACGACCATCATGGAGATGGCGGTTGGCAGGGTCAGCGCTTCCATGCGCCATCGCCCTACGAACATCCACACGGCTTCGAAGCGCGTCGCTGGCATGGTGGCGACCATTTACCGAGCGCCTATCGTCACCATCAATACTACGTCGACTATCGTCAATACCACCTCAACGCACCGCCACGCGGCTATCAATGGATTCGTGTAGACAATGACGTCGTCCTCACCGCCATTGCCACCGGCGTGATTGCCTCGGTGGTCGAAGGGCTGTACTACTGATCACACCATCGCCTCAAAAAATTGCCCGTCTCAGCACGGGCATTTTTTTACGCATACACACATCTTGCCCCAGTATCGCATGACGCAACATCCATGCTCAGCGCACACGCCACCCCCTATCCCGAGTCAGACACCTCTCATCGAGAAGCACCGCCACAGCAAGACTTCCATCGCCAGCACGGCAGGTGCATTCCCAACATTTGACCCACATCAAAAAACGATTTTCAGCGTTCACTATCTGATCAAACCTGTTAGATTTCACATCATACTCCACATGACATTCACGCTATACTGACTTAAATCTGACCATAAATTAACACAACGCACGTACACTCTTTTTTGACTTCCTGCTTTGTTCAGGACACAACAACTGATTCTATTCATTGATAAATCATGGGGAACGCATATGCACAAACCGATCAATCTGAATCTAAAAATCAACCAAGACATCGCAGCGCAACGCAGCGGCATCCGCACAGCACCCGTCGCAATCCGCTGCTAGCCAGAACAAGCACATTTGGCTGCACATACAACCTGACCTATACCGCCCAAACAATAAAAAAACGCGGATTTTGGTCAAACCATTGACCTTATACATTGACCAGAAAACTCAAACATGAATGCGCAAATTGATTTTATCAGCAACGCAACCTATCGCCTGCCGCGTGGCTTCAGCCTGATCGGCGCACAAGATATCGACAGCATCTACGCATGGCTGCATAACGAACAATATCAATATCTGCCCGTGCGGATAAATCGTCTCATCCAGTGCATCAAAGAACTCAAACTCTTGCATATCCCCGAACAAACGCGCTACCGGATGACCGAAGCATTCATCTCAGGCGTGATCCAGATCGCCCACCAACTCCATCACTACGGCTCAGGATCACTGGATATGTCAGCGCGCCGCCGCATGATCACACTCTGCGACCATGCCGCAGACATCTATATCCAGATCATAGACAACGTCATGCCTGTCACGGATAGCACCTGCTTATGCTCGGCACATGCCGCCAACGCGGCCCAAGACCTCTATACCGGCTTCCCCATTCATCGCGCCTTAGAGTTTATGACCTACTGCTACTATGAATGCCAACGCTGGGATTTCCCTCTGCCGGATGGATTCTGGCGCAGAGCACACCGCCTCTATCACATCGCAGCAACCCAAAAACAGCAACACTATCGCATCAACTCGACTCAGCTCATGCATGGCGTCGACCTGAGCATCGAGCACCTCTACACACGACTACTGATGCTCAGTCAGTGCGAATTTGCCCAGTCACCTCGACTGATGCACCAGATCTATCATTTCTGCACCATCGCCAGCAGCCAACTGACGATCTCGGAGCAACCCGAAACCCCGGATAGCTTTATGATCGACCCTGATCTCAACATCCGCTTCACCAAGATCAGCAAGCACAAAAAAGGCTGCTATTACTTTAATTTTAAAGTCATCGATCACCTCGCCCGCAAAAACCCGCACATCCGTCATGATGTATCGGCCGACTGCCTCTATGACCTGCAGATGCGATTTGCAAGCTGAATACCGCCTACAGGCCGCGTGCCGATCACGCACGCCGCCTGACCCTCATCAAGCGCCACATCTCCATCAGCGACATCTTTGGATACCAGATCAAGCCACAAGTCAGATACAGGCACAGCGACGCGCCAAAGTTCGCCGACCTCATCAAAGCCAGTGCCTGCGGATCTTTGATCGACCAATACAGCGCATAGCAGCCATCGACACTCCACCACGTATACAGCAGCATCAGCGGCACCCAGCGCCAGCGCCGCTCCACTACAATCCTGAGACTGGTCGGCGCGGTCAGGTAGGTAAAGCCCGCCATGATGAAACAGATCGGCACATCCCAGTCGGGCGCAGCATAGACATCGCTCCCCACGATCAAAAGCATAAGCCCAATGCTTAAGCTCAATAGCTTCCAAGGTCTTAAATATTCACGCATCCCTGCTCCTCATCCTAAAGCACTTCAGCTCAGCACAGCCTCCAAGGCACGTTGTATCAGATACGGCCTCATCCGCTCTCTCACCTCTGCATTGTTAAAGTAAAAAAAGACTTCTGCACCAATATCAATCTCATCTTGCGTATTCCAACCGTCCTCACACCAATAACGCAACCATGGACGAACATAGGTAATGACATTGACCGGATTACCCCGCCTGATAATGCGCAGCTCTGCCTTACCGACTCCCAATAAAGCCCAATCATTCTTGCGCCATGCAATGACGCATTCCTCAAAACTGTAAATCTCACCATCCACCATGCAGTACCACTGCTCATCGATGAAATAGACCGCCATGAAAATCTTTCGTAGCGATCCACCCGTCATACGCCACACATACGAGCCATATCCACGAGCTGCCAGTAGCGGCTCCTGCCATAAGGACCTCACATCAACCGCAGCCCCATCGATACTCACCAAAAACCCGAGCGGTTGAAATCGACTGCCGATAGATGAATTATCCAATAACATCTGCCGTATCGGTCCCATGAATCGCACTCCCAGTCGATAGCATCATTCATTGATTCAGTCATGCGCATACGCATCCGCACACACCAGCATTGCCTCCACACACAAGAATACACATACCACTCTGGATGAGAGGACTACCATGAGCAGTACAGCCTTAACCTCGATCAAGATCCGGAAACTGCTTCACAATGGCTCTATCGAGCAAGTGCCTTGCATCGCCCATCACCATACCAACCGCCCTGCGGAACCTTCTACGTTCCTCAGCATCGTCAATGGTTTCAACGACATCTGCTATCCTATCTAGCGCATGATAGACATGCTCATTTTCCATCAGAATCATCTTAGCAATATCGATATTCATCACATACCTCTCGTCTCAAGCATGATTGGCCATCATCGATCCGGATCAAGATCACGGTACTGCCTGATCACGGGCAGCATTAATTCGCTGTACACATCAACCATCACTGTCGCGATGGCTCTTCTGAACGCCCGACGTTCTGTCTCATCAGCAATCAGCTCAATCAAATCAGCCTGCCGATTTGTCACCTGATTCAGTTTCTCGATCTCAGCCATTAATTTCTGAGCAACATCTTTATTCAAAATAATGCCTCCCTGAGTAATCAAGCATTTTCACGTTCCATCCCCACATGCTAGGCTCAGTAAAAACCCGCCCTAGGGATCGCCATCATGCAAAAAATCATCATCGCACTGCTGCTCTGCATCCCCATGCTTGCGCACGCAGAGGACTGGGTCAAGACCGAAGGCGACGACCAAAACGGCAACTTCATCGACCAGAGCACCATCACCACACTGGACGACCACAGCCGCACCTACTGGGAAAAATCCACCTACCACGGCATCGACAGCCCCTTTGACAAACTCGTCAACCAGCACGTCGAGCTCGCCCGCTCATACGTCAAATTCTTTTGCGAAGAGCATAAATACCAGCTACTGCAGCTCATCTTCCTCGATGCGGACAACAAGGAAATCGCCGTACTCGACTACACCAAAGACAACCCACCCAATATCAAACCCATCAAGCCCGGCTCAAAGCTCGAGCAGGAACGGATACTGGTCTGCAGTCACTAGACCCGTGCAGATGCCGACAAGGTGCAATGTGTGAGGGCTTATCGCGTCATACGCTGGCTAATCTACTGCAGCCCCATTATTTTTTGTCTGAGGAAGATAAGCTGTAATGAAAATATCTGATCAAGTGAAATTGCATGTGGGCTACTCTTTAAAAGTAGTTACAACATTTAGTCTGATTTTAATGCTCACGAGTTGTGATCGTAGAGAGATGGTGGGCTCAAATAGTGTGGCGCACCTTGAAGAGACTATTTCTAGCCATGTATGCGATTTCTTTGCTCAAGATCCTCATCAGTTAGAGAATGCGGGCTACTGCGACGGTTATGGAGCAAATGCACGCTTTGGATTCTTATCAGGTATTACGCATGATTCAAAGGGCAATCTTTATCTGGCAGCGGATAGCATGATTCGCAAAATTACGCCTGATGGATGGGTCACAACAATTGCTGGGATGCCTGATTCGACAGAGTCTCGCGAGGGACGTGGCATAAAAGCAACATTCATTGGTCTTGGCAGCATCGGTATAGATGGTGATGTTTTATTCGTAACTGATAAATATGGTGTTTTAGAAATGAATTTGGCGACTCAGGTTGTCAGTCGATATGCTGGAACAACGAATAACAGTGTTAATGTTGTAAAGGATGGTTCACGTTTGGAGGCCCAATTCTTTCTTCCAAACTCAGTGACAACTGATCGGTTCCATAATTTATATCTCATTGATTCATTTTATGATTCTATTCGTAAAATTTCGCCGCCGAATCTGGTGAGTACGTTGTTGCCCGCGCGGAATTATCCTGATAGTCAACATACGTTTCACCTCCCACTCCGTACCGAGTATATGGGTATGGTTGCAGACGATAAGGGTAATTTGTATGTAACTGACTCTGTAAATAATGTCATTAGAAAAATAACCCCTGATGCGCAAATGACTATTTTTGCTGGATCGTCTT
>JASLEL010000366.1 GCA_030151145.1 Aquirhabdus sp.
CGAAGACATCCTCAATCTGCACCGCCTCGACGATATCCAGCTTGCAGCGCTACTTGAACGCCTCGACGAAGCTGAACTCGACGACTACACCGAGATCATCACCCTGATCGGCATTGAGTTTGATGAGAATACCGTCTGGGGTCAGCTCACGGTCTTGGAGCTCAAGCTGCTCATTCATCTGGCGCTTCAGCAGTTAAGTGAAGCCAAAGATCTGGTCGAAGCCTACTTGCAGTTCAATACCAACACCGTCGAGCGCGGCCTGTTCTATCAGTGCCTCAATGTCGTGCTGGAGGTGGTGCTGGACGATGAGCTTGAGCTGGATGATTACGTGGTGAATTTCCGTCGTATGTTTGGCGATGTACGCATGGATGCGGCGCTGGGGTCGGTCGATGGCAGTGTACGCTTCTACGGTCTAACCGAAACCAGCATGCGGCTCGAAGGCATCGAGCCACATCTGCGCCTGATCGAGAGCTACAAGAAGCTGCACGCGGCACGGGCCAAGGTTGCAGGGCTTTCCAGATAAGGACTGTTGATGTCCTTATCCGCAGTCTGGCATTGCGCGGGCATTCTCGATCACCGCAGCCACGCACGCTTCAGCCCCAGTAGTGCCTGATCCGCAGCCTGATCCCAGTAAGCGAAGTTCTGCTGCCAGTTGGGCGCGAGGATCGCAAGGTCAGGATGGACCTTGATGGCCTCCAGCCAGACCTCAACGTCATGCCACGTTCCGAGCACCTCTTGCACCTGCTTGAGGCGCGCAGTCTCGGTACGCATCTTCTTGGGCAGGATCGCCGCATAGCTCTCGCTGTTGTAACGCAGTTGCTTGATCAAGAGGCGCAGGCGGTGTTTATCGGGTGTGGCCTGCCGGATCGATCGGGTCAGTTTATCTCGCGTGCGCAGCCATTCTGCGGATATATATCGGGAGAGCTGTTTCGCCTCGCGCGCGGGGACTTTGCGCGCCCAGTAGTCCGGCAGCATATCCAGATGCTTGCAAATCTTGTCCAGTCGCAGCTCCCGATAGACGCGTTCGATTTCCCCTTGCAGACGTGTCGTATAGACCTGCGCCAGCTCTGGATGATGCTGATGCATCAGCTCCTGGATCAGTACCTCCTGATCACGGATCTGATTGGTGAGCTTCAGGGAGCGCTTGACCTCACGATCCAGATCGGCAGCGCCCGACAGATGCTTGCCCAGCGGCAGTAGTAGGCTGTGCAGTTGACGCAGGCTCACACGCAAGGTATGCAGGGTTTCTGGATTTTGCGATTCGGCAGGCTGCTCGTGACTGTCTGGAGCCTGACTGGCTTGCATCCGGCTCACCTCGATTTGGCTTGCCAACAGCTGCGCACGCAGTTGTCGCAGTTTGTCGTTCAGCAGCGGGAGCAATGGTGACTTCATGCCCATCCTCCTGATGGTGATGGCAAGATCGGTCTGGTTTTCTTTATAGTAATGCGTTTAAAAGGACTAAGTCTGTGAAAAACACATTAATGCGACGTGCTTTTCGAAATATTGCATGGAGCCTTGCACTCGGTTTTCTGGTTACATTCTTGATCAGTATTATTTTTATGACCGAAGTTCTAGAAGGGCATAATCGTGTGTTTGATTTAAAAGATTCATTTTTCATCAAAACCTATTTTGCATCTGCCTTGTGCGCATTTTTATCCAGGATATTTCTGGTTAAGCAAACATAGATCACGTTTCGAACGCTCCCCCATCTCACATCACATCCACAAAAAAGCCCTTCAGCAGTCTCTAAAGGGCTTCGAACATCACTCACACCCGAGACAACGCATACCGTCTACAGTGCTCCAGATAGCCCGCCTCATGGCTGCTCACCAGCTCCACGATACTGCGCCATAGCCAGAATGGCGCATCAATCGACGTCGCCTGATTGCGTTTGAGCTCCTTATACCAGCCTTGCCGGGTCTCATCATCCATCTGGCGTGCATGTGCCTTCCCAACGACCGCCGCCAGATAGTAGGCCAACTGGGTCGCCTCTTTCTCGACGATATCATCCAGCTCCAGCTTCAGATCCTGTGGCAATAACTCACGCAGCACCACAGAGCGCTCCATCAGCTGCGCCGCACACATCCGCTCACCCAGATGCGGCGACAGATGCCGCGCCCCTGTCACCACACGCTCGGCATTATCCTTGGGCATGCCTGCGGCCTGATAGCGCGGTGCCAGCGCCGTGGTGCCCTCTTTGACATCGATCAGAATACAGCGCTCATCCTGCTCGGCCTCCTCAAACTCCAGCAAAACCGCATAGCGCAGACGGCCCAGCGAACTGCAGCCCTTGACCCAATACGCCGCATCCACCACCTCGACCGCAGGATCATTCGGACGATTGTGTAGCAATGTTGCCAAGGCGGCAGGCTCCGGCGTTTTAAACAACGCGTGGATGGCGAGATGCTCCGCCTTCTTCAGCGGCCAAAAGCGCTTGCCTAAAGGAATGCTCGGCTCGGTATCGTCCAGACGCTCACGTGCCAGATGCTTCCATGTCCGGTCCATCGCCGTTGTCATGACGCGGCGGATCGTTTTCGGCATGCGCATTGACGCATGTGCTGCATCGGACTGCTTGAGTGACGCCAGATACCCGTCATACAGCGCTTCGATCATCTTGGCCGTGATCACGCCCGGCAGATTGGAGCCGCGTGCTGCCGTCGCCAGAGACAGCCCGAGGCGGATCAGATCATGGGCAGGATTGCCGATCACGGTCTGATCTAGATCGCGGATCTGTATCTCCACATCGCCATTTTGGCTGGCGATCGGTCCCAGATTGCCCGTATGGCAGTCACCACAGATCCAGATGGCGGGACCTTCGGGGATAGACGTGATCTTGGCCTCAGACAGCCATTGATAAAATTGAGCCGTATTCCCCCGCACATAAGCATGGACCGAACGGGCCATTTTGAGCTTGCGACGATCCGTTAGCGCCTGCTCACGATAACGGGGAAGTTTGATGCCAGTCGCTGACGACATAGCGCACTCCTGAAAAGAATGACATGAATGCAGCGCCCGTGCTCACCCGATGAGAGACATCAGGATCAGCCACATCGCTGCGAAAGCGATCATCAATTGAATCAAGTATCTTGAGCAATCACCGTCATAATCATGTAATGCGGTATCTAATCGGGCGGTGTTGATTGAAATCCGCATCAGACAGTCGCGGCTCACATCCAAGCAAAAAACGATTTGTGATAACCTCAAGACTGAACAACGAGGCGCGTACAACATGAAACCCCTGGATCTGACCCGTTTTGATCTCAATCTGCTGGTGGTACTGGAGGCACTCTGGAGTGAAAGACACGTCGGTCGCGCCGCCGAAAAACTGCATCTATCCCAGTCAGCCACCAGCCATGCGTTATCGCGGCTGCGAACCGCTTTTGATGATCAGCTGTTCATTCGTAATCCGCGCGGCATAGAGCCGACACCGCTCGCCGTCGCGCTGATGCCGCAAGTGTCCGCGGTGCTCGAATCGGTGCGGCTGGTCGCCAGCCCGCGTGGTCCTTTCGATCCGGGTCATCTGCAGACCACACTCTCACTGGCTGCCACCGATCATGCGGTACTGACCGTCATCGCGCCGGTCTTTGCCCAGATCCAGAGCGCTGCGCCCGGACTCGTACTCAAGCTCAAGCCTGCCGATGCCGAATCCGCGCTACGCATGTTAGATAGCGGCGAGCTCGACCTTGTGATCGGCTCGGGTTCTTTTTTTCAGGTACCACAGCGGCTGGATTGTCAGTTGGTGCATAAGGAACGTTTCGTCGGCATTGCGCGCAAGAATCATCCGGCACTGGTGCAACGTGGCAAGAAACTACATATGGCGCTGGATGAATTCGCCCGCCTGCCCCACATTCTGGTCTCGCCGCGTGGCGATGCGCGCGGTGCGGTCGACGATGCCCTCGAAGCGCTCGGTCACAGCCGCAAGGTCAGCGCCACCTGCCCCAGTTTTCTCGCGGTACCGTTTCTGGTCGGTGCGTCGGAGTCGATTGCGGTGATTGCCGAACGGGTCGCCGTCAAGATGCAGCAGACCGCACAGCTGAGTATCTTTGAGCTCCCCTTGGCACTGCCCACGTGGGAAGTTTTTATCGTGCGCGCCCGGGGACGCGCCAACGAACCCGCCCTGCAGTGGATCACCCAGATGATGATCAGCAGCTAGACATGGGCAGGGTTTGCTGGTGTTAGGCATGCCCAAGCACATCTCAAGCGAGCGCAAGATGCTTATGCATTTCATGCATCGACACGCTGTATAAATGCCATTGGATCACATCATGCCCGCTTCCTAGAATGAAGTTGTCAGTTACACCACCTTCTAGGAGCACCTCATGAACACTCAACCCACCTTGGTGATGGTCCCCTGCTTCGCTGGCGCACCATGGAAACTCAACCAGCTCACTCATCTGCAACATCGCACCATGCGTACCCTGCGTCTGCCGGACGACGTGCGCGATCTCGAAGTCCTCGCCGACTTTATCGCGGATCAGGTGAAAGACCTTGATCATTATGTCTTGGTGGGCGACTCGTACGGCGCGGTCGCCTCGATTGCCTTTGCCACCCGGCAGCCCAAGGGCCTGCGAGGACTGGTGCTCTCCGGTGGTTTTGCCAAGAGCCCGATCACCTCGCCACTGCTCAAGTTCCTGTCGATGCTCGCACCGTTCTTTCCCGGTATTTTTTATCGGCAGTTCACGCTCTGGTTCCACGCGGCACAGCTGGCCTCGACCTTTGACAAGGAAGGCGAGATCCCTTGGTCCACCGCGCAGAGTCGCGCCCTGTTCCTTGCGGCGACACCGCATAAAGCCTATGTGAACCGAGTGCACTCGATCGCCAAGACCGACTACAGCGCCCAGCTCAAGCACATCAGCGTGCCCACACTGATCCTCACGCCCGAGGAAGACAAACTGATCGGCGAAGAAGCCTCAGGCATCCTGCTCAATGGCATTAAAGGCTCACGCGAAGTCATCATGCCGCGCACCGGTCATATGTTCAGATTCTCGCATCCCGGCGCTTACTCGCTCGAGGTCCGGAAGTTTCTCGATAGCGCCGCGCTATAAGCACTCTGTCAATCGAATCGCTGATTCGGATCTGCAGATACACCCGCTGACCGTGCAAAAGCCCGACTGCACTTATGCGCAACAAAGCTTATGGAAAACAAAAAAGCCCTCAAGCATCTGCTTAAGGGCTTTTTTGTGGATCGTATGATCCTATGTAGGATGGCGTTGGGCGAGATCGAACCAACACCGACACGCCATAGATGATCGCGCAGGCTTATTTCACCTGAGCAAAATCACAGTCCGAGTCTTTGCCATTGATACGACAGGTATTGACCTGATTACCCTGCTTATCCCAGACCTTCACCAGCCATTGATTGGCCGTCATGCTGGTGCGCTCCATGGTCATAAAGCCAAAGCCATTGACCCATGAGCTGAAATGGTTCGGCACCGCACCGGGTGCAGGGGTAAAGCCGCTCGGCAGGCTCGCAGGCAGCGGCGTGGTGTCTTCCTGCGTACCGGAAAAACCGGCGATGATCTGCGTCGGATGGGGCGTCGAGAAGCTCATTTGCTCCCAGAGATGGACGTGCCCCGACAGCATGACATTCACTTTCGGCGGCAGATAGGTCGAACTCAAGGTGCCGAACACCGACTGCAAGCCCAGATTGCCGGTATAGAGCGAGACATTGCCGCTTGCATCCTGTGTGGCACCAATTCCTAAGATCGGATGATGGTTGACACCGATGTTATAGGTGGCCTTCTGGGTCAAAGTATCTACTTTCTTGTACAGATCCAGATACTTGCTGGTGCGGATATCGCTGAGCGGCGTCGCCGTTGCCAGCGCATTGGAGGTATCCATGAGGATCAGTTGGGTATCACCGCCCAAAGGAATCGCGATAGGGTCGCTATAGTCGCCCGTCGTGTCATTGGCGGGATCATTACAGTCCTGCCCTGCCACCACCGGACGCGGATCGATAAAGCGCCACCAGCCCTGCCCTGCACGGTAGCACGACTCGTGGTTGCCGCGAGCGACCGCCCATGGTGCTGCCGCCAAGAGCGGCTGAGCCGGTGTAAAGAAGTCTGCGTTCCAGGCATCCCAACCATATCCCCAAGGACTGCCCTGACAGCCGGTATTACCCGTCGGGCACTGGTTTTCCCGATAATGAATATCGCCGACGTGGACGACCAGATCAGGCTTCCAGTTGGCGGCCTGCTGCGCAACGGCAGCAAACGGGTACTGCGTCGGATCATTACAGGCTTGCACCGCCGTGCCCTTGATCCGGCAGCCGGTATCGCCGATCACAACGATGCGTTTCAACTGGGCAGCAGGCAGCGGCAGGACATGACCGGATACCTGGGCATAGGCGGTGCCCATCGGCAGGGCTTTCTCACAGGTCAGCACCGGAAAAGCCGAAGGCTTGGAGTCACTGGCAGCAGATGCCGTCGTGCGCAGCGGCATGGTGCCGGCAACCATCCGCACATCCATCTGGTCGACCTGATTGTCATGCAGGATAGCGGGGCACTGGCCCTGATCCGTGATCGCACGTGCGACCGGCTGGCCATTATCACCCAGCACCACATAGGCAGAGATGACACTGATATTGGGATTTGACGTTGAACTGGACGAGGTAAAACAGCCCACGATTGCCACGGGGATCACCGCTGCCATGACCACGGGCCATACCATGCGTGCGGACGTTGCTTTTTGAAACGTTGATTTAAAAGACTGCGGTGTCTCTGGCAGGCCCGTCATGGTCAATCCTCGATTATTGTTCAAATGATCATTGTGAGAGGCCACATCCTGTCCCATTCATCGGTACAGCACGTTCCCCCCTACGCCAGATCTGTACGATACATGAACAAGATGACCATTTTGTAACACCGATTCCTCCATGATCTGCATGATTAAATAAATCGGATCAGGCCGCAATACGATGTCTAACCCGAGGAATCCTCATGGTGGGCAGCGCAGCAAAACTTAAAGCGACCGGTGAGCCCAGACGTCATCGGTCAATGTCGAAAGATACGCCACCACATCATCCATCTCCGCTTCCGTCATCGGAGGCGTATCGCCCGCATGCAGGTTCAGCGGCGCATCCGTGATGTCGATATTGCGCTGATGGCGTCGCGGTAGATCGTTGAATTTATCCACCTGCCCTGCGCGATTAACCGGATAAATCCGTGCTGGCTGGGTATCCCGATAGACATAGAAGCGCACCACATCCTTCAGGTCGTGATAGACACCATTGTGAAAGAACGATTTCTTCAATGCCACATTGCGTAGGGAGGGGGTCTTAAACATGCCACAATAGCGCTGATTCGCCGCAAAATGATCCCGCCGCACCGGCCCGCACAGTCCCAGATCATAAAAAGCAGGATTGCGGTTCGCGACAATCGCGGGATTGCGCGGGACACCCAAAGCCTCAAACTCAAAATCCGTGAAAAGCGGCGGCCTGCCGTCAGCTCGGGGCTTATCCAGATGGCAGGCTGCGCAATTGCCCTTGGCTGGATCGTCGAATAAACGCAATCCGCGTGCCTCTGCCGCAGTCAACGTCGCCTTGCCCTGTAGATAGTGGTCGTATTTGCTGTCAAACTGCGCCAGCTTCGGCTCCTCGGCCTGATAGCGGCTCATCATATACAGGATCTGCGACAGCAACTCCTCATCCGTCTGGGTCGCAGGCCCAGCCAGACGACGGATCTCCGCCAGATAGGGCAATTGATAGATGTGCTTGAGCAGCGCAGCTTTGGAGGGGTTGGCCATCTCCATCGGGTTGAGCAACGGTCCCAGTGCCTGCGCCTGCAGCGTATTGGCGCGCCCATCCCAAAATAACCCGCCCTGTGGCACCAGATCCTGCAGATTGGGCGCATGCCCGGCTTCTTTGGCGTGATGCGCCATCAGATCGCCCTGTGGTGTGCGTATCGGATGGCGGGCCGCATGCACCTGATCCGGCAGGACAAACTGGATCGCCCCAGCGATATGCCCCTCCTCATCATCGTCATCACTCTCCCCGAGCGTAAAAAAAGGCGTCTCACGGCTATAGGTCAGACTGGGGACCATCCGGAAGCCTTGCCGCATCATATCGGCACCGCCGCGCTGCACCCCCTGCCCCGGACTGCCAAACGCAAACGCCGGATCATGACAACTCGCACAAGCCAGATGACCCGAAGCCGACAGTCGCGGCTCAAAGAACAGCCGCCGCCCCATCTCGGCCATGGGGGACAATGCCGCCTTCACCCCCAAGGCTTGAGTCACGGGCGAGGTTGCGGCGGCGATGCCTTGATCTTTATGCTCTGCTTTGTGGTCTGAGCCGCACCCGCCGAGGCTCAACATCAGCAGCACGACAGGCAATTGCACCGCCTTTGCCATAATGCGCTGGGTACTATGCTCAGACTTCATGGGGTGAATCAATGCGTGAGATAACATCCGTAAGGCTCCGGGTCGAGGCATGCGATGGATTGGCTGGGATTGAGATCAATGATCGAGACCAGCTTCATGGACGGTTTTGCCCGCCTATCCTGTAGAGTTCTGCAACAGAGTTCAATAGACCTGATTGACAAGCGCAAACAGCCAAAAGACCTTTAATCGACTAACTTAAGGGCGGCCTGTGATGGTAAAAATGACTGCCATTGACGTGGTCACGACGATCATATGTGATTTGATGGCGGGTCTGGATGAAAGAAGCGTATCTAATGCAGCGTGATAGGCCAAAGCCCATCCTTGCCTTACGCATCCGGAATGGCTCCTGAGTCATGTTATGATTTTGTTTGATTAAACGTACTCCGGCTTGCTGTGCGGAGGTGCGCATGGCAAGCTCTGGGTTTATGACCTCAAGGGGTTTACCGGTGTTGGTTGCTCCTACAAGGTCACTCCCGCTCAGTTACCTCGGATCACAGGAGACGCACCGTGACGACCAATGTAAAATCCGCAATAGATGCCCGCCTGCAACAACTCGAATCCCACAGCGAACACGGGAAAATCCACGTCAAGTTTGATACCGAAAATAACGATGTGTGGGTCTATCAGGATAGCGCCCGCTCAGCCAAATTCTGGCTCGACTGGCAGGATGATCACTATGTGGGTTATTTTGCCGCTGAGCAGGGTGAGGATGTGGACACCAGTCAGGCGATCGTCGCGATCTGGACTGCCGCAGAAGCCGATGTATTCGCGACAGCCTATCTCAACCTGCTACAACTGAAAGCGGGTCGCCATAAGCCACAATGACGTATAGGTGCAAAAAAGCAAGCGTAAGATGGGCTTCAGCCCATCTCTCTGCATCAAATTCCAAGCCCCCCACCCTCGCATATATCCCGTGCTACACCCCCTGATGAGAGGTAGGATGTCCCCGGTCTAGTACTCGCTTCACCTAGCCATGTTTGTCCGGACTAGGCTAAATATAATCCACATGCCAATGGAAATCATGCGTATCTCGGATGCGATGCTCGGACACTAGCCTGCCCGACTACGCCCAAACGAACAACAAAAAAGCCCTTAAGTAGATTACTTAAGGGCTTTTTTGGTGGATCGTATGATCCGTATAGGGTGGGGTGACAACGCAGGTGAGATTGCTACCTACGAATTAACCGAACGGTTCCGTCAATGGCAGATGGGCACAAGACACGCCTGAATTTGACCGCACGCGGTCCATCCGCATCCAACGTTATTAAACATGCCCTTGCTGAATATTAAATACATCAGCAAGAGCATAGTGGTCTTACATCCACCTAATCAGACAACTTGAGTTATACGATGCAGATATCCAGATCAGGCACCAACAAGTATTGACTCACGGATCTTCGCCTACGGCAATGATGATGGGGACAACTGAATAACAACCGCTGACAGTCACGTCCAAATGATGGCCGCTGTTATAGGCACTCAAAATGGTCGCAACCATCGAACTAAACAGCGGGTTATTGACCTGTATTAATCCACGCACATTTGGACAGTTATCAGCAGAAGTAATCGCTGCTGTCATATCCAGGTAATATCCTTCGCCATACCAGCCGGTACGGGTATCCAAGATTTTCATCCCTGGATTGTCCTGCGGTGTACCAGCAAAGCTGCTTGAGCATAACAACATCAATAAACAGGCGATAGCAAACTGCATCTTACTACCCAGCCTAAGTGGAAAAATCATAAATGTCTTGCGCAACATATCACGCTTACTCCAACAATCGTGCCGCAAAAAAACCATAAAAAACTCACGTTTTATACCAGAAGCACTGCATTTTTGTAAGTATCTTATGTTATAAGTAACATATCGTTTCTTTAGTATCCATGTGGTTCACTTTTTTATGAAAAAGCTCCTAGCACTCGTATTTGCTCTTTCCCCTCTTGCCTCACATGCCACAACTCAGGCTATCGAATCTCTGCCAACCGGCTGGCGTATTCAGAACTATGTCGGCGGCTCTATCGTCATCTGGTTCACCCCTGCCATTAATAATTGTGGAGCCTCTGCGAATGGCAACATTTCCATGCCACCCTCCGCAACCACCGAAGAACGCAACCGCCTCT
>JASLEL010000305.1 GCA_030151145.1 Aquirhabdus sp.
AGTGGCAAAGGCCACCAGTTTGCGTGATCCATCGGGATGGCGTGTGAAGAGATCCACGCGCATGACGATGGTGCGCCGACCGCGTTTCACCAGTGTTGCCACGGCCTCAAGCGTGACTGCGTCAGGGCGAGCGAGGAAATGCATATGCAAGTCCTGCGTTACGGCCATGATCTGCTCGGCATCCAGCGCCAGTACCAGTGCATACATGGCGACATCGGCCAGCATCATCAGGGTAGGGCCGGAGATGGTATTGCCCGGACGCAGGAATTTTTCCTTGAATGGCAGTAAGCAGATCACCTCCGGCAGGCGGATATCCTCCACATAAAAGCCACTGGAGGTCGATGACGGCATATGGCTCTGGATCAGATGAGTGATGCGTTCGGCGGGAGTCATGCGGGTTTGCCTTCCATATGCGGTGAGATATCGAAAAAGAGTAACGGAATGAGCAGGCCGATGCCAGCCATCGACATTCGTGCTTGCCTTAAAAGGATGACTCGTGCGTTCTAAATATGCATGTACTGATGGCATGGGCGATGCGCGCTTTTCTTAGTTTTGCTAAAGACAGATTGTGGCAGAACCGTCTAGGCAAGCTGGATAGATCTGGCATGCTAGACACCCGGTCGCGTTTTTCATCGATGGCCGAGACGAATTTTTTCAGGGAGCAGGAACATGTCTTTAGATAAAACCTTATATACCGCAGTCGCCAAGGCCACGGGTGGTCGCGATGGTACTGTGCGCTCAAGCGACGGTGTGATCGACTTTAAACTGACCATTCCCAAAGAGATGGGTGGCAA
The DNA here is from genome assembly GCA_030151145.1 of Aquirhabdus sp. Lineage (GTDB taxonomy): Bacteria > Pseudomonadota > Gammaproteobacteria > Pseudomonadales > Moraxellaceae > Aquirhabdus. The sequence continues at coordinate 795 of JASLEL010000305.1, forward strand.
TGGTGCGGTCGGTACTAATCCCGAGCAACTCTTTGCTGCAGGTTATTCTGCGTGCTTTATCGGTGCGCTTAAAGTTGCTGCAGGCCGGGAAAAAATCGCATTGCCAGCCGATACTTCGATTGAAGGTCATGTCGGCATCGGTCCGGTGGGTCAGGCCTTTGGCATCGAAGTCACACTCAATATCCATATTCCCAGATTCGCACGTGATGTCGCCGAGTCGCTGGTGGCCAAGGCACATCAGATTTGTCCTTATTCCAATGCCACGCGTGGCAATGTGGATGTCACCTTAAACGTGGTGTGAAGGTAAAAAGACAGCATCAGCTGTCTTTTTTGATTGCAACGCGTGTGCAGATGCCCCTAGATCCCTTTGCCATCTGCCGTACCGAGGGCATCGGCTTCTTTGGGACGTGGCGGTGTGGTCTGAGGAATCAGCAGGCGTAGGACGATCGGTGCAAAGATCGTGGTGACGATGATCATCATCACGATTTCGGCGAACTGTTTGTCATTGATCAGGGCCGTATTGAGGCCGATACCGACGACGATCAAACCCACCTCACCGCGTGGGACCATGCCGATGCCGACTTTATTGGCGGTGCTAAAGCCTTGCTTGGGCGCGATGGCGATGCCGCCCAGCCATTTACCCAGAATGGCGATGATGCTTAAGACCAGCCCATTGACGAGCACCTCGCCGTTGGCAAGCAGTGCAATCGGCAACTGCACCCCAACCATGGCAAAGAATACCGGTGCCAGAAAGCTCTCCAGTGCATGGACTTTGTCATGAAAGTCATAATCATCACCCATCTCGGCCAACACCATCCCGACCAGAAAGGCTCCAATGATCGGTGCCAGTCCAACCACGCCTGAGAGCGCAGCAAAGCCGAGGCTTAAGGAGATGATCAGACCAAAGCCGCCGGAGACTTTATCCGGATTGAGTCTGGCCTGTATACGCCGGATCAGCGGCACACCGACCAGCAGCACGGCAAAGACAAAGCCCAGCGAAATCCCCAGCGTCGTGGCGACACCGATCACCGAGACGGCCTCACCATTGGCCATGCCCGAGACCACACCCAGAATCGCTAGACCCAGGATATCGTCAATCACCGCCGCGCCGAGAATGATGCGGGCATAGGTACTGTTGATGACGCCGAGATCGCCCAGCACTTGTGCGGTGATGCCGACACTGGTAGCAACCATAGAGGTGCCCATAAAGATACTCTGGATGGTGGACCACTCATGCATATACCCGAAGGCAAAGCCACCGACCATCGGCAGAGCGATGCCGAGCAGGGCGACAATGACCGCCTCCTGACCGACCGCCAGCAGATCACGCAGACGGTTTTCAAGACCTACGGCAAACATGAGGAAGATCGCACCGAATTCAGCCAGTGCCTGTAAGGTGACATTGACATGTACCACGCCCAGCAGGCTCGGGCCCACCAGCACACCCGCCAGTACCTGTCCGATCACACGGGGCTGACCGATGCGGGATGCGGCCCAGCCCAGCACCTGTGCAGAGAGCACCAAGCAAAACAGTGCAAACAGAATACCGACCATCTCATCATGCGCATCGCCTCCTGATGCAAACGCGCATGACGGCAATAAGCCCAACAACAGGACCCATGGCAAGGTATAATGGCGGCGCTTGAATGCATTCATAAAGACTCCTGCTCAATGCGGTGGACGGATTTAGATAGTTATCCGCTATTATGGCTGAGCGATCTGCTCAATTTGATTGTCGTTATGTGAATCCATTCTGGCAAATATGTTTATATCGGAATACTTTACTCCGATACAACTGGTCAATAAAATGCACATTCCTGCTTGCAGACACCGGTGCTGTACCGCACTTGGGTCAGGAATCCGTTTCCCCTGTTTTGATGCCCGCTGAGGGCTGGACTGACACCTGACATGAATATCCCGAGTGACCTGCTCGAACCTGTCTATACTTTTTTGGCCTGCCGTACGCCTGAGGCGTGGGTGACAGCTGCCTGTCAGCATATCCCATTGCTGCTACAGGATCACGCCAACTGCGAAAAGAAAGCCGCTGGCACAGCGATGAATCTGATGTTTCGCTATGGCTATCATACCGAGTTACAGGTGCGACTGGCGCAGCTCGTGCGTGAAGAAATGCTGCACTATGAGCAGGTCATCGAGATCATGCAGGCGCGCGGGCAGGCTTGGGAAGCCGTCCCGGCCAGCCGCTATGCACAAGGCTTACGCAAGCATATCCGCAGTCATGAGCCTGCCGCACTGGTGGATGTGCTGATCGTCGGTGCATTTGTTGAGGCACGCTCGTGCGAGCGTTTTGCGGCTT
>JASLEL010000397.1 GCA_030151145.1 Aquirhabdus sp.
CTCAGGATGTCAGCTGAATGTCAGCTATGACGGCACCATCCAGCTCAGTCAGGGCGGGCAATCCTATGTCACAGCGATCACCCAGAAACTCTCGGACAGTCTGACCCGCATCAGTGGTACGCAGTATCTGCTCAACGCCGCATCGAGCGACCAGACTGCGCCACGCTTCATCCAGATCAATACCAACGGCAGCACCATTGTCAGTGCGAGCACCGGTCGGTCCTCGCAGCAGCTCCCGATTACATTGGACACCACCGATCTCAGTTGTAATTTCTAATTGATCCGCACCACAGACACAAGCCCTCAAATCGAGGGCTTGTGTGTATCGCAAGATTGGAAAGACTTTTTACGATCTGACCTGATCTATGCGCCGGGTATCCAGCAGAAACATCAGCAACCGATCTACACCCAGCAAAATACTACAGGTTTGACGCGTCTCTTGGGTCGGATCGACATGCTGAATAATTTTGGCAATCCGTATGCCATCGATATAAAGCTGCGCCACCGTCCGCCCCAGATGAGGGTGGGTCTCGCCTTCGTCCATATGGGTCAGGATGAGCGGCTCCTCAAGTCCTAGGGTTGGCTTGATCATCTGATCTAGCAAATACGCTAGCCAGACGTCGCGACTCTCAGGCAATGCGATACGCAGGCCCAAACGACTCGCCTGCTGGCGCAGCATGGCAATGGACTGAAGCGCTGGATCAAAGGCTAAACGCGCTATAAACGCCTCGCGCAGACTGCGTTTTTCACACCGCGTCTCAGCACCGAACGCTGCAGACAAGAGATCCTCAAGCCCAGCAATCGCCTGCGCTATCGACCAGTCAGCCTGACACCAGATCAACGCGGTATAGGCATCCGCATGCCAGCGATCTATTACCCCATCATGCCGACATGTCGCCAACTGGTATGATGGCTGCCCAGCCTCTGCCAGCAAAGGCTGCATCGCCTGCCAACGATGACGAATAGCGCCCTCAGGCGTTGCCGCCACCGCGATCTGGGCTCGGGCAAAAAAATCACGCAGACGCTGCTCCAGTGCGGCCCGAACCTGTATTACCTCTGAATCTGGCAAGATCAATGACGTCAATCTTCAGACTCCTTCACATCGCATGACACATCACCATAAGCCGCCCACTCACGCCTGAGCGGATAATCCCGACGCAGACGATCAAAATCACTGGCATCCACCCACCGCTCCCCGTCATCACCCATACGCAGACAAGCACGCAGGGCCTGATCATCGGCCTCAATGGGATACAGTTCGACCAGATGCGCTGCCAACTGGGACAATAACGTCCGGGAGGCATGAAACAACTGCGCCACCTCCGGCAGCATGCCACTGAGCGAACGTGACGCAATCTCGCCACGCCAGCGACAGAATGCCTGATACACCATCTCCGTGCCACGCGCTTTGCCTTCTAGGCTATAGCCGGCAATATGTGGTGTCGCCAGCGCCAGTTGATCCAGTAACCGGGCCGATATACGCGGCTCATGTTCAAATACATCCAGCACCACCGGACGACGCGGCATTCGTACCAGATCCTGCACGAGCGCAGCCTCCTCCACCACCGGACCGCGTGCGCTGTTGATCAGCATCGCAGCAGGTTTCATGAGTGCGAGCGTATCGGCATTGATCATACGATACGTCGGCCAAGTACCATCTCTCGTCAACGGGACATGCAGACTTACCACGTCTGCTTGGGGCAACATCTCGGCCAGCGTCATCTGCGTGATGTCCAGATCAGAGGCCGTGAGCAACGGGTCCACGCCGATCACATGCCAGCCCAAACGTTTTGCGACTCGCGCCAGACGCCGTCCTACATTGCCTAATCCCACGATGCCTAGCACCAAAGCCTGACCATCAGACAGTTCCGGACGCAACGTCAATATCGCGGTCACTACATACTCCGCCACCGCCTCAGCATTGCAGCCCGGCGCATTGGCGACCGTGACCCCCAAGGCTTGCAGTCCATCCACATCCAGATGATCCACGCCGATCGTCGCACTGCCGACGAAGCCAATACGCGGTCGATCCGGATGCGGATGATCCTGCCCTGCTTCAAGCAAGAGCGCTGGCGTCACTTTGGTCACCGACCGTACTAGAAGTGCATCGGCGCCATGCAGCACCTCAGAGGTCATCTGACGCCCGGGATGTGTTGTCACCGAGCCAAATGGTGCAAAAAAATAATCCGTTAGACTCAGATTTTCATCAGCGACAATCTTCATAAACACATCCTGATCCACACAAGGAAGCCAATCCAAGCATAACCACTTGAAGAGCAATAAGAACTTTCAAAAAAGTACAAAAAGATACACCCTGCGATCATCTATGCTATCATTCTAGCCCTAACCGTCATTGGGGAGTAGCTATCCTTGACACGATCAGGTGCAACCATCTGATTTTCATCAAGGAGCTCACATCAACAAACTTGGTCGCACACGCGCCATGGTGTGAGCAGCCTCTGTACCCTGTCCTGATCTTTCAGACAGATCCCAGAGCACCGCTCAGCGAGACCTTTGGCCTTCACAC
>JASLEL010000407.1 GCA_030151145.1 Aquirhabdus sp.
CCGGGCCGAAGATTCACGATGGCGCGCCGGTGAAACTGGCGGAGACACACTGATGTCGGGTCTCATCAGTATCCAGCATCTGGTCAAGACCTACCAGCGCGGCAGTCAGGATATTCCGGTCTTGCGCGATATCAATATCGAGATCGAGTCGGGGGACTATGTCTCCTTGATGGGGCCGTCGGGATCAGGCAAGAGCACGCTGCTCAATCTGATTGCCGGGCTGGATAAGGCTACCAGCGGACGCCTCCTGATCGGTGGCGTGGATATCGGCAGTCTGTCGGAGTATGACCTCGCCAACTGGCGCGCAACCCATGTCGGCTTTATCTTTCAGTTCTATAACCTGATGCCGGTCCTGAATGCCTTTGAAAATGTCGAGCTGCCACTGCTCCTGACGAACTTAAGCAAGGCGCAGCGCCGTGAGCATGTCGAGACCGCCCTGGCGATGGTGGGGCTTGCTGATCGTATGGATCACTATCCCAATGAGCTGTCCGGTGGGCAGCAGCAGCGCGTCGCGATTGCCCGTGCCCTGATCACCGATCCGACCCTGATCGTCGCGGATGAGCCGACTGGAGATCTGGATCGTCAGTCGGCGGATGATGTGCTGAGGCTCATGGAGCGCCTCAACCGCGAACTGGGCAAGACCATCGTCATGGTGACGCACGACCCGAAGTCTGCCGCACAGGCGCGTCGTATGATTCATCTGGAGAAAGGGGTATTGGTCACGGACGGCGAGGCAGGACACTAAATGAAGAAGGCCCGCTATGTCCTCAGGCTCGCCAGTCGCAATATGTGGCGTAACCGTTTGCGGTCGCTGTTGACCATTGCCGGGATTGCGGTGGCGATCATCTCGTTTGGACTGCTGCGTACGGTGGTGGACTCATGGTATGCCGGGGCAGAGCTGGCGGCATCAGGTCGTCTGATCACGCGCAATGCGGCGTCCTTAGCCTTTCCGCTGCCGCTCAGCTATGGTGAGCGTATCCGCCGTGTACAGGGTGTGGATCAGGTGACGTGGGCCAACTGGTTTGGCGGCATCTATATCGACGAGAAGCATTTTTTTCCGCAGTTTGCGGTGGATGCCGATAGTTATTTTAAGGTGTATCCAGAGTATGTGCTGGATGACCCACAGCGGATTGCCTTTGAGAAGGATCGGCGTGGCGTGGTGGTCGGCAGCAAGACTGCAAACAAATACGGCTGGAAGGTCGGTGATCAGGTCCCGCTGCGCGGCACCATCTATCCCGGCGTGTGGAGTTTCACCATTCGTGGGATTTATCACGGGCGTGATGACAAGGTCGATACCAGTCAGTTCCTGATGCACTGGGACTATGTGAATGAGAACGTCAAAGCGATCCTGCCGTCGCTGGCGGACAAGGTCGGGATCTTTGTGGTCAATATTAAAAATCCGTCCAATGCTGCACTGATGTCGCAGGCGATAGACAGTGTCTTTCGCAATTCGCTAGCGGAGACGCGGACCGAGACGCAGAAATCCTTTCAGCTCGGCTTTATCTCCATGGTGGATACGATCTTGCTGGCGATACAGACCGTGGCCTATGTGGTGATCCTGATCATCATGGCGGTCATGGCGAATACCATGGCGATGGCGGCCCGTGAGCGCACGCGGGAGTACGCGACGCTCAGGGCATTGGGTTTTAATCAGGCCTTCGTCTATAGTCTGATCGTGGGTGAGTCGCTGTCGATGGCGGTGGTGGGTGGGGGTCTGGGCGTGCTGCTGACCTTTCCGCTCGCGAAGGGATTCTTCTCGGTGACGCGGGATATGTTTGTCGTGTTTGAGGTCACGTCGACCACGATCATCTTGCAGATCGCCGCATCCTTGCTGATCGGCTTGATGGCGGCACTGGCACCGACCATTAACAGCACCAAGATCAAGATTGTCGATGGTCTGCGGGCCGTGACTTAAGGGAGTCCTCGGATGATGGAGCAGATATGAAGCAGGGACTGTCGCTGGCCTATGTCGCGCGCAATCTGGCTGCGCGCAAACTGACCACCATCCTGACTGCAAGCGGTATGGCGCTGGTGGTGTTTGTCTTTGCTGCCGTGCTGATGACCTCGGCGGGCTTGCAAAAAACCTTGGGTGGCACCGGATCGTACAATAACGTCATGATCATCCGCAAAGGCTCGCAGACCGAAGTGCAGAGTACCGTGACCCGCGAGCAGGCCAATCTGATCTCGACCCTGCCGGGATTGTCATCCAATCCGGCGGGCAATGTGATCATCTCTCCTGAGGTGCTGGTGTTGATCAATCTGCCGCGCAAACAGGGTGAGGGTCTGGCCAATATCGTGGTACGCGGGACGACGGCAAATGGCATCCTGATGCGGCCGCAGATTCACATCCAGTCGGGTCAGCAGTTCCGCGCGGGATCGTCCGAGATCATGATCGGCAGTGGACTTGCGCATGGCAAGCTGGGTCTGCAGATTGGCGATACGATCACGTTTGGGCTGCGCGAGTGGCGTATCGTCGGGATTTTTGATGCGGGTGGCAGCGGCTTTGATTCTGAGGTCTGGGGCGATAATGAGCAGATGATGCAGGCTTTCCGCCGCGACAGCTATTCATCGGTGGTGGTCAGTCTGCGTGATCGGGATAGCTATGGTGTGTTTGCTGATGCAGTCCACCAGCAGCCGCGTCTGAATGTCGATATTCGCCGCGAGTCGCTGTTCTACGCCGATCAGTCGGAGAAGATGACCAATTTCATCACGATCCTCGGCACCACGATCACCATTGTTTTTTCGCTGGGGGCGACGATTGGCGCGATGATCACCATGTATTCCAGTGTCGCCAACCGGACACGGGAGATTGGTACACTTCGGGCGTTGGGTTTTCAGCGCGGCAATATCGTGTGGGCCTTTCTGCAGGAGGCGATGCTGCTGGGCGGCATTGCTGGCGTGATTGGCCTTGTCGCTGCGGCGTTCATGCAGTTGGTCGAGATCTCGACCACCAATATACAAACGTTTTCTGAGGTGGTGTTCAAACTGATCCTGACGCCCGAAATCGCGGTGCAGGTGTTGTGTTTTTCCTTACTCATGGGCGTGCTAGGTGGAGTCTTGCCGGCGGTACGTGCCTCGCGACTGGAGATTGTCGATGCCCTACGTAGCAACTGATGCATTATCCCGCTTGCCGAAGCTTGCGCACGCGGTAGAGATCAACCGGCCGGTATCTACGCCGGAGTATTATCATGCCAGCGTGGGCGCCAGTCCGCACACACTGGAAAGCCCGCGCAATGTGATCTTTGTGCTTGGGGGCTTGATGGATGGGACGCTGACCCAAGACGACTGGCAGCGCGCCATCGATCAGGCGGCGGCGGTCAATCCCGGCCTGCGTCTGCGCTGGGAGGGTCGCTTAGGCTTCTCACGCTGGCGTAGTAATGGTCCGTCGCCACGCCTGCGCATGCTGGATCATGTAGACTGGGATATGAACTCGCAGGAGGGCGGCGAGTTCATCACCGCCGAGCCGTTGTCCTTGACCACGGGGCCGACGGTGGAGCTGATTGTTGCCCGTCAGGCAGGTGGCCGTGGGCTGGTGATCCTGCGCACGCTGCATACCATCGTCGATGGCATGGGGGGCTTTCATGCCATGTACGAGATTTTCCGCGCACTGCGTGGGGAGCCTTTACTCGGCAGTAATGCCGCATTCAGCGATGTCGATCTGATGCGGGCCGCGCAGCACGAAGCCCCTGCCGATGAGCCGAAAGCAGCAAAAGCCTCCCCCGCATACTGGCTGACTGGGGAACCGTCAGGTGATGTGCTGGGTGATGACTGGACCCGGATCAAACTGGGACCAGTACGCAAGCAGCTTCTGGCGCGTCTGGCGGTCGCCCTGACCGAGATTGCACATCAATATAGTGAGCATGAGGTCGTGATCGCGATTCCGGTGGATTTGCGCCGTCATGCGCCGGGTTTAAAGTCCACCATTAATTTCAGCAGCATGGTCCATGTGCGCATGGAAAAAGGCGATGGCGTGGAGGTATTTCAGCAGCGATTGCAGGCGCTGCTTGAGCGTGGCAAAGAGGTGGCCTATCATCCGGTATTAAATCTGATCCGCTGGTTGCCCTTGTCATGGCTGGATCGCTTGCTGGGGCGCTCCTTGAAGAATTATCAGACCCGCAAGCCGCTGGAGACATTCCTGATCAGCAATATCGGCAGGCTCGATACGGCGGGGATGAGTGCTTATGGTTTTCAGATGGACGAGTTTTCGGCGTTTCCGCAGCCGGGTAATGCTTTTGTGATCCTGTATAGTGTGGAAGGGGAGGTCAATGTGATCCTCAACCTGCCGCGCGTGCTGGCAAGCCAAGGGCGTGGCGAGGCTTCCTTGAATTACTTGAAGACGCAACTGATGACAGAGCAGGGCTGACCATGCCACTGATCATGCATAGATGGCTCAGGAATGCACGATGAATAAAATCAAAGAAATTCTGCTGTATGGGGCGGTTGAACCGTTTGAGCCGTTTCGTTATTTCTTTTTCAGTGCGCTGCTGCTGTCGGTATTGAGTCTGGTGTTCAAGAGCGAGTTGGCTGCTTATCCGGGTTATCTGCCCGTGTCGATTGCGGGGCATGGTCTGGGGGCATCGCGTTTTCTGGTCGATGCCTATATCCCTGTCATGCTGGTCTATCTCGGCGTCTTGATCGCCCGGCTGAATCCAGCGCGGATCAACGCGGTCAATCATGCGGTGCGTACCAATAAGTACGCCAAGCATCCGCTGGTGCTTGCCGTGCTGGTGCTGCTGCTGGCGGCTTATTTGTATGCCATGCCGCACAGCATGCCGGTCAATCGGTTCTTTAACATCAATAAATTTTATAACCTGCTGCTGGGCATTCCGATGTTTTGTTATTCCAGCATTCAATCGATCTCGATTTTGCTCTGCCGGATGCTTGAAGCAAAATCCACGGCCAATCTGCCTGTGTCGTCTGTGTCGCCGGTATCTAAAGCATCGCTGGACTCCTGATCCGGCGTGCGCGCAAGCCGCCGCACTGGACTTTGCGGTCCGGGCTGGGCTGATCAAAACATCAACGGTGTGCCATAAAGCCGCTTGGCTCCGACTTCCTGTACTCATCAGGACAATATTTTTGCAGAGACCTAGTGACAGCCGGACAAAATATCATTAGTCTTGGGGCATGCGGCGTGAATTAAAACCATCCGAATGGATAGAAATGAGGTAAAGTGCTTCCTATTCCGGCAGTTAACTCATGCTCGGATTGCATATCGATACCTTGGCTGAGTGTGGTGTGCGCGTGAGTGGGTGTGACCTGATACGCGGACGAGATCCAAATTTTTCATTGAATTTTAACCGATCTAGAGATGGCCTGCGCTGTTTGCTCTGCAGCAGTGCGCATGTTTGGCATCTTCTCGGGTCGGGATTTTGCGTTTTTGACAGTGATGCTTTTTGAGGAATACATCGTGCATGTAAACCAGATTCCTGCAAGGGGTGCGCGGCACCTGAGATTGCGGCCATTGATGCGCTCGATACTGCTCCTGGGCAGTGCGGGTACGCTGCTGTCCGGCTGTATGGTGGGTCCAGATTTCAAGTCGCCACCACCGCCTGCCACAGCAACCGATCATTACACCGCAAAGCCTTTGTCCGGCACGACCGTTGAAACTGCAGATGCGGGTGCAGCGGGCAAGGCTCAGCGCTTAAGCTACGGTCAGGCCATTCCGGATGCGTGGTGGACGCAGTTTCATTCTGAGACGTTGAATCAACTGGTGCAGAGTGCGCTGGCCCATAGTCCGAATCTTGTGGCCGCACAGGCGGCACTGCGTCAGGCTCAGGAAAACTACAATGCGCAGGCCGGTACGGTGAAATATCCGACCGTCGCAGCCCAACTGGGTGCGACACGCGAGCGGGCTGAGCTGTTTGGCACCACGCCATCCACGCTCAATCTGTTTAATGC